>NCDY01000167.1 GCA_002280405.1 Rhodobacterales bacterium 32-66-9
AGCGGCAGCGATGCCATGTGCAGCACCATCCGCGCCACATGCTCCACATCCATCACCGGTTCGGCCCGGATGCTGCCGTCGGCCTGCGGCACGCCGGCAGTAAAGCGCGCGGCCATGTCGGTCATCGCATTGCCGATGTCGAGTTGCGCACAGGCGATGTCGAAGGCGCGGCCATCAAGGCCCAGCGTGCGGGTCAGCCCGGTGACGGCATGTTTCGACATGGTATAGGGCACCGAGCCCGGGCGCGGAACATGCGCCGAGATCGAGCCGTTGTTGATGATCCGCCCCCCGCGCGGGGACTGGCGGCGCATCAGGCCAAAGGCGGCCCGGGCGCAAAGGAACATGCCGGTGATGTTGGTGCGGCTGACCTCGGCCCAGGTGTCGACCGGGATTTCGTCGATCGGCGCTGCGGGGGCAGAGATGCCCGCGTTGTTGAACAGAACGTCAAGACGGGACAGCCGGGCGAAGGCGGCTTCGACTTCGGCCGGGTCGCCGACATCGGCGGTCAGGATGCCGGCCCGGGCACCCATCGCGGTTTCCTCCAGCGCGTCGCGGCGGCGGCCAAGCAGGCTGACCTCCCAGCCCGCGGCAAGAAAGGCGCGGGCGGCGGCGCGGCC
Source organism: Rhodobacterales bacterium 32-66-9 (assembly GCA_002280405.1). Lineage (GTDB taxonomy): Bacteria > Pseudomonadota > Alphaproteobacteria > Rhodobacterales > Rhodobacteraceae > Tabrizicola. The sequence continues at coordinate 618 of NCDY01000167.1, forward strand.
GATGCCGCCTCCGGCACCGGTGATCAGAACGGATCGGGTCATGGCATCCCCTCCAGGAAGTGGTATTTCACCAGCCAGAGCGACATGCGGCCAACCGCGGCCACCGGAATCCGTGTGGCCGAGGCGATCTCGGTCTCGGTCGCACCGTCGGGTCCGGCGGCCGCATAGGCGGCCAGCACGGTCTCGATCCTGCCGGGATCATCCAGCAAGCGGCGTCGCAGGGCGTAGTTGCGCAGATCGAAGGTCTCGCGCGGGCCGGGACGATCGCCGCTGGCGACGCTGCGCAGGCGGCGGTCCGGGGCGGCGCGGGACGTCGGATAGGCGGCGAACATCTCCTCGACCGCCGGACCGATGGGCAACAGGCCCGGATCGCGCCGCGTGACGGCAGCGCCGCCGGTCTTGCGGGCATGGGCCAGCATCGCCGCCTGTTCGCCCCAAAGCGCCTGCATCTGCGGAATGACGACCCGCCAGTCATATACCGCGCGCGCCCTCGCCTGCCCCATCGCACCCATCCTTGCGCGCAGGTCGGCATCGGCGGCCAAAGTCACCAGCGCCCGGGCGAAGGCAGGGACGTCGAAACTGGTCATCGCCGACATCTGGCTGACATACTGGACATAGGAATCGGTGCCGCCGACGTGGCGCTGGCTGACATAGGTCGAAAGCCCCGCGCGCGGCAGCTCTGTCGGAATGCGGAAACCGACCTCGGGCGTCACCGTGTCCTTCAAGCCATCCCAGTCGGTGACGATCACCGGCAGGCCCGCCGCCATCGCCTCGACGGGTGCCAGGCCAAAGGTTTCCTGCAGGTTGTCGATCGGAAAGACGAAGATGTCGCCCCCGGACAAAGTGGCCTGGCGCTCGTCGCGCTCGCCGCCGTCCAGGCGGTGATAGCCGCAGGATGGCATCAGGCGGGCGGCGGCCTTGGCGAAGATTGCATCCCACTGCACTTCGGGGAACTGCCCGCAGAACACGACATGCAGCTTGGCCCCGCCAAAGGCGCGCAGCTCGGTCGCGGCCAGTTCCATGGCCAGGAACAGCGGCAGGGGATCGAACTTTTCGTCCGGGGTCAGGCGGGCGATGGTCACCACGACGATATCCCCGGGCCCGGCCCCGATCCGCTCGCGCATCCTCTTGCCGGACGCGGGGTCGGGCAGGAAATCCTCGCTGTGACACCCAAGCGGGATGACGGGCAAGAGCGGCCTCGCCGGCAAGGCTGCGCCCGCGAACCGCTGCGCCAGATGCGTCTCGGCCAGCTCCATCAGCCTGCGGACCGAGGCCTGGACCGACGACGAGGTGCATATCACCGCATCCCACGGCATCTGCGGGGCGGATCGAAGATCGAAAAGGGTCTGCATGACGCCTTTCGTCGCGGTGGTGTGGGTGACACCGCACAGGGCCCAGGCTGCGCTCCCATAGGGCGCGCGACGCCAGCACTCGACCGTCTGGATCGGCGCGGGGTAGTGCACCACCTCGACCGGGGCAAGCGCGGCGGGTTGATCAAGCCGGACGGTGCGATGGGGTTGCGTCACGCCGACACGCCGGGCCGCCTCGGCAAAGGCAGCGTGATCGGCCTCGGAATGGGCCAGTGAAACGAATTCGGCCACGTCGGCATGGGTGAAGAAGCCGCGCAGAAAGCTCTCTCCGGCGACGCGACGGCCATTGATCCCATTCTTCCCCGGGTCGTAGCCGTCGGCAGTGAACCAGATCGCGGCATTGGTGGCGGGCATTGCGTGGTCCATCCGGCAGGGCGTGGCCTCATGGGTAAGGCCTGCCCTGCCCTTCGGCAAGCCGGATCAGCGGCTGCGGGTCAGGCCCGCGAACCGCCATGCCCTTCACGGCGGCGGCAGCACGGCGATACCAGGCGGATAAGGTTGGCGCACCCAGCACGATTCGAACGTGCGACCTTTGCCTTCGGAGGGCAACGCTCTATCCAGCTGAGCTATGGGTGCCTGCGCCGTCCTTAGCGGAAGGCGACGCGGGTTTCAATGGCCCAAGCGCGTCAGGCGAAAAGCTCGTGCGCAAGCTCCAGCGCGCCGACCAGGGCATCGACCTCCTCGACCGTGTTGTACAGCCCGAAGGAGGCCCGGCACGAGGCGGTGATGCCCAGATGCGCCATCAGCGGCATCGCGCAATGGGTGCCGGCGCGCACCGCGATGCCCCGCTTGTCCAGGATGGTCGAAATGTCATGGGCATGGGCCGCACCCTGCAGCGTGAAAGAGAAGATCGCGCCCTTGGTTGCAGAGTTTCCCTGCACGTTCAGCCAGTTGAGACCTGCAAGCCGGTCGCGGGCATAGTCGCGCAGGTTTCGTTCATGCGCGGCGATGTTGTCCATGCCGAGACCGGCCAGGTAGTCAAGCGCGACGCCAAGGCCGATCTGCTGCACGATTCCCGGGGTGCCGGCCTCGAACTTCATCGGCGGGTCGTTCCAGGTGATCCTGTCACGGCTGACCTCGCGGATCATGTCGCCGCCGCCAAGGAAGGGGCGCATCTCGGCCTGGCGCTCGCGGCGGATCCAGATGCCGCCCGATCCGCTTGGCCCGTAGAGCTTGTGGCCGGTGACCGCGTAGAAATCGCAGCCGAGCGCCCGGACATCCACGGGCAGGTGGACCGCGGCTTGCGAGCCGTCGACCAGCACCGGCACGCCCTTCTCCTGCGCGCCCCGACAGATCGCCGCGACATCGACCACGGTGCCCAGGACGTTCGACATGTGGGTCACCGCCACCAGCCGCGTCTTCGGCCCGATGGCATCCAGCACCGCCTGCGGATCGAGATCGCCATTCCGGTCCACCTCGACCCATTTCAGCACCACACCCTGCCGCTCGCGCAGGAAATGCCAGGGGACGATGTTGGCGTGATGCTCCATGATCGACAGCACGATCTCGTCGCCCGGCTGCAGGCGCGGGGCGGCCCAGGCGTAGGACACAAGGTTGATGGCTTCCGTCGTGCCGGTGGTGAAGACGATCTCGTCCTCGGACGTCGCGTTCAGAAAGCGCGCCAGTTTGCCACGGGTCGCCTCGTATTTCTCGGTCGCCAGGGTCGACAGGTAATGCAGGCCCCGGTGCACGTTGGCGTATTCCTCGGCATAGCCGCGGGTGACGGCATCGATCACAACCTGCGGCTTTTGCGCAGACGCGCCATTGTCCAGATAAACCAGGGGTTTGCCGTTCACTTGCCGGGCCAGGATCGGAAAGTCGGCGCGGATCTTCCAAAGGTCATACATTCGGCATCAGGGCCTCCGGCCCGACAAGAAGGATCACGGCCATGCCGATGACAAGGCCGGCGACAAGGGCGGTCAGGACCATGCCAAGCAGCGGTGGCGCGATCACCAGCGCCACCAGTTGCAGAAGTTGCAACACCAGCGTCAGGCATTGCAGCCAGACCACGATCAAGAGCGCGTCCGGAAACGACCCTGTCCCGCCCGCTGCCCTGCCGACGCGGTGGATGAGGACGACCGACAGCGCAAGGAACACCCACTGCACGACCGCCGCAAGGAACGGACTGGCCAGGATCATCGCACTGAGCGGGTCCATTCCCGGCGGGCCAAGCCTGATCTGCAGGCTGGCAATCACGGCCGACACCACGGCGACCAGCATCAGCCCGGCCGTCCGCGCCGGCGTCGGAACGCCCTCTGCCAGAAGCGCCCGGGTGGCCTGACGCGGGTTCTGCAACGTCAGCTTCGCCAGCGCGAGCATGCGATCCATCAGGGTCATCCGCGTTCCGCCTCGTGCAAAAGCGTGGCCCAGAGCCACAGGAACGCGATACCGACCACCAGCGTCACCGCCGAAAGGGCCAGTCCGGGCCCGATCATCCCCGCGACCAGGCCCTGCAAAAGCAGCAGCGGACCGATCGTGGCCAGAGCCCAGAACAGGGCCAGGCGCGCGCCATACCAGCTTCCCTTCCCGCCCATCGCCCGCGCGGCGACGTGGCCCAAGGCCGCAAGCCCGTAAAGAAACGGGATCGCGGCCAGAATTCCATAGGCCGTCGGCAGGATGCGCGGCCAGGCCGAGGCCTCACCCGCAAGAAAGGCGGCGCGGGCGGCACCGGGCCACTGGCCGACAAAGGCCAAAGCCAGGAAGACCAGCAGCAGCGAAAGGGCAAATGGTTCCGATTGCCCGCGCGCCAGGTGCCGCCGCAGCACTTCGCGCGGGCGCCGCCAGGTCGCAACCATGTCCGTCGAGACGCTCATCCCCCCACCCTCTCAGCCTTTCGATCCATGCCGGGCCAGCCAGCGTTCCAGCCGGGCGCGGATGTCTTCCGCGATGCCTTGGTCAGCGATTTCCTCGATGGCTTCCGCCAGGAACGCCAGCACCAGAAGCGCCTGCGCCGTGCGGCGCGGCACGCCGCGCGACTGCAGGTAGAACAGCGCGGTCTCGTCGATCGCGCCGCTGGTCGAGCCGTGGCTGCACTTCACGTCATCGGCGTAGATTTCCAGTTCCGGCTTGGCAAGGAACTGGCTGTCCTCGTCAAGAAGCAGGCTTTGGCTGATCTGGTAGCCATCGGTCTTCTGCGCACCGGGCTTCACCAGGATCTTGCCCTGGAAGACGCCAACGGCCCCGTTCATCAACACCTTCTTGAACACCTGCCGGCTTTCGCAGGCCTCGGCGGCATGGGTGACAAACACCGTGTCATCGTGGTGGAAGTCACCATCGCCCATCGTCGCCCCGGCCAGATGCGCCCGACCCTCGGACCCGGTCAGCTCGACCACGGCCTCGTTGCGCGTCAGCCGGCCGTTGGCCGTCAGCGTGAAGGACCGCAGCTCGGACCTCGCGCCCAGCCGGGCGAAAAGATGCGTCACCGCGCGGCGCTCGTGGTCGCGGCCCTGCAGGCGGATGTGGTGGAAGCTGGCACCCTCGGCGATGTCGACTTCCAGCACCTTGTTGAACCGCGCGGCGGCCGGTCCGTGTTCCAGCAGCGTCAGCTCCGCGCCGGCCTCAAGCTTCACGCAGTGGTGAAGGATCACATCGGAAGTCTCTGACTCATGGACATAAACCAGAGAAATCGGCCTTGCGGCCCGTGCCGTGACATGGATCAGCACGCCATCGGTGGCAAAGGCCGAGTTCAGCGCGGCAAAGGGTCTGTGCACCGGTGCCTGACCCCGGGCTTCCAGAACGCCATACAACCCATGCGCCCAGTGGCTTTCCGCAGCTTCCGCTTGTGCCAGACGTTCGATCCGCACCCCGTGCGTTTCTTTGCGCCCGATGCGCCATGGTTCCGGTTGACGACGCTCGACCAGCGGCAGAATCTGTTTGAAGCGGCAGGTGCCGATGCGATGCTGGTATTTGATTTTGACGCCGCCCTGGCCGCAACCACCGCACAGGACTTTATCATTGAGCTGCTTGTGAAACGGCTCGGGTTGACAGGTGTCGTAACGGGTGAGGAACTCCGCCATCTCCTCGGC
>NCDY01000025.1 GCA_002280405.1 Rhodobacterales bacterium 32-66-9
ATGCCGTTCAGGTACTTGTTGGTGAGTATCCCCTGCGCCAGCGGCACAAAGGCAATCGACCCGACTCCAAGCTCTTTCAGCGTGTCCTTCAGCCCGTCGGTTTCGACCCAGCGGTTCAGGATGTTGTAGCTGGGCTGGTGGATCAGCAGGGGCGTCCCCAGATCCTTCAGGATCGCCACCGCCTCACGCGTGCGCTGGGAGTTGTAGCTGGAGATGCCGATGTATTGCGCGCGGCCAGAGCGGACGATGTGGTCAAGCGCGCCCATCGTCTCCTCCAAAGGCGTGTCGGGATCGAAGCGGTGGGAATAGAAGATGTCGACGTAGTCGAGGCCCATCCGCTTGAGGCTTTGGTCGCAGGAGGCGATGACATACTTCCTGCTGCCCCATTCGCCATAGGGGCCGTCCCACATCTCGTAGCCTGCCTTGGAGGAGATGATCAGTTCGTCGCGCAGGGAACGGAAGTCGGTGCGCAGCAGTTCGCCGAAGGCTTCCTCGGCGCTGCCGGGCGGGGGGCCGTAGTTGTTGGCGAGGTCGAAATGGGTGATGCCAAGGTCAAAGGCGGTGCGACAGATCGCCTGCTTCGTGGCATGCGGCGTGTCGTGACCGAAGTTGTGCCAGAGGCCAAGGCTGATCGCCGGCAGCTTCAGGCCAGAGCGGCCGCAGCGGGTGTAGATCATCCGGTGGTATCGGTCGGCGGCGGGGGTGTAGGTCATCGGCTCCTCCTGTCGGCGCGACCTTCCCATGCGGGGCCGCCGGCTTCAAGTTGCGTGACGCGCTGATCCGGAGGAAGCTGGGCGAATGAAACGGCTGCGGCAGGTCTGGGAGTTCGTGGTCGCCGTCTCATTGCGGGTCGGCAACGGGCACTTCGGCCTGATCGCTGCCGGGGTCGCCTTCTTCGCCATGTTCGCCGTCTTCCCGGGCCTTGCCGCCGCCGTCGCGATCTGGGGCCTGTTCGCCGACCCGGGCGTGATCCAGGGCTACCTGGCCGTGGCCGAGCGTTTCCTTCCGCCCGAAGCGCGGACACTGGTGCATGACCAGGTGGTGGGCCTGATCACGGCACCGCGCGCGGCGCTGCAATGGACCACGCTGCTGTCGCTGGCGGTCGCGCTGTATTCCGCCCGGGCCGGGGTATCGGCGCTGGTGCAGGGGCTGGACGTGGTGCACCGCTCGCGGCCGCGCGGCTGGCTGAAGGGCTGGGCGGTGGATTTCGTGCTGACCGTCGCGCTGATCGGGGCATTGTTCGTCGCACTGGTGACCGTTGTCGTGGTCCCGATCCTTCTGAGCTTCCTGACCTTCGGCACGTTCGAGGCCTGGCTGACCAAGGTGCTGCCCTGGGGGGCGATGTTCCTTCTGGTCGTCACCTGCCTGTCGATCCTCTACCGCTTTGGCCCCAACGTGCCGGGCGGGTTCCGAAGCCCCTGGATCACCGTGGGCGTGCTGGTCGCGGCGCTGGCCTGGGCGGGCGTATCGATCGGCTTCTCGATCTATCTGGCGAATTTCAACAGCTACAACGCGATCTACGGGTCGATCGGCGCGGTCATCATCCTGATGATGTGGCTGTATCTGTCGGTCTGGGCCGTCCTTCTGGGCGGCGCGATCAACGCTGAGCTGGACGAACGGATGCGGCGCTGATCAGGCGGCGCGGAAGGCTTCGGCCAGCGCGTCGGGCAAGGTGAATTCGGCAAGCACGCGGGCGCGTCCCGCGTCCGACATCTTGCGTGCCGTCTTCCGCACGATGTCGAGGACCGAGGTCGGATCGTGCTTCGCCGAGAAATCGGCGAAATACCAGCGCAGGAAGACAAGGCAGATCACGTCCTCCAGCGCCTGCACTTCGGGGTCACGCTTCAGGCCTTCCTTCCGCAACAGAACACCCACACGCTCGCGGTCGGCCGCGGGATAGCCCGCTTCGGCCATGATGCCCCCGACGCGGAGCGCATGCCGCCGAGCCTGTTCGCGCCGCCACTCAAGATAGCCCGCCTTGCCTTCGGGGTAGTCGGTCCGGGGCAGCAGCCAGCGTTCGACATGCTGTCCGCGCGCCGCGATCCGCAGCACGTCGGACGCATCGGGGAACAGGCGGACCAGTTCCACGCTCATCCGTTCGCCATAAGGCTGCGCCTCGCCTTTCGGGTCGGCGGCGTTCGCGGTGTCGATCAGGGCCAGGGCCTTTTGCAGCCGGTCGGTCATCAGTCCGGTCTCTTTCGGAGCGGTCGCGCTGCGGGCAGTCTGACTGCTGACGAGACGGCTTGCAACCGTCCCGGCAAGGTTTGTCCGCAGCCCGGTTGTCGGGCCTGCCCGATCCGCCCGACGCAGGCGCAACGGATGCCTTCTGCGTTGGCGGGCCTGCGGGTCGGACACGGTGCCGGGGCAGGACGAGGGGCCAGAGCTTGCCGATCTGCCGGTTCCGGCCGGATCGAGGCGCGGCCGGTGGCTCCCGGTCCGGCATCGGCGGCTGGCGATGCCTGTCATCACGACGCTGCGACAGGGTTGACACATCGGTAACGCCTGCTTGCGGGACGACGAACCGGCTTGCGGATCAAACCGGAGAAATCGTCATGATCAGGATGACCAGCCTTGCCTTCGCCTTCGTCGCCGGATTGGCGGGCACCGCCCTTGCCGGCGAGCAGTATGTGGACGACACCGGCTTTGCCGTCTCGGGCTACGATGTCGTGTCCTATTTCGACCTGCCGCAATCCGAGGTCGGTCAGCCGCAGCAGTCGCCTTTGCCCGGCAGCGCCGCGATCACTGCCGCATACGACGGCGCGACCTTCGCCTTCGCGACCGCGGCGAACCGCGACACGTTCCTCGCCGACCCGGCCGCCTTTGCCCCGCAATACGACGGGCACTGCGCCTATGGCGTCGCGCAAGGCGGCAAGGTGCCGGGCAACCCGACGCTGTGGCGGATCGTGGACGGCAAGCTTTATCTCAACATCACCACGGAGGTGGTCGGCTTGTGGGAAGAGGACATCCCGGGCAACCTGAAGAAGGCAGAGCAGAACTGGCAGGACCTCGAATCCGCCGCCGCCTCGACCGACAGGATCCCGAACTTCACCTCGAAAGCCCCGGCGAAGTGATCGGGTGCAGCAGGTGACGCCAGCGCGGACGCCAGATGCACGGGCCCTTTCGGGCCTGCGTGTGCTTGACCTGTCCCGCATCCTTGCCGGACCCACGGCCACCCAGCTTCTGGCCGACCTCGGGGCCGAGGTCATCAAGATCGAACGGCCAGGGCATGGCGACGACACGCGCGGCTGGGGGCCGCCGTTCCTCCGCGGCGCAGATGGCGCCGAAACCGGGCCAAGCGCCTATTTCCTGTCGGCCAACCGCGGCAAGCAGTCGGTCGCCGTGAACCTCGCCGACCCCCGCGGTCAGGCGCTGGTGCGGGCGCTGGCCGCGCAGTCGGATATCCTGGTCGAGAATTTCAGGCCCGGCGATCTGGCGCGCTACGGGCTGGACCACGACAGGCTGCGGGAAGCGAACCCTCGGCTCATCTATTGCTCGATCACCGGCTTCGGGCAAACCGGCCCGAACGCGCATCGGGCCGGATATGATTTCCTCGTGCAGGGCGAAGGCGGGCTGATGAGCCTGACCGGCGCGCCCGATGGTCCGCCGACGAAGGCCGGTGTCGGGATCGCGGACCTGATGTGCGGCATGTATGCGGCGGTGGGAGTCCTTGCGGCGGTCGAGGCGCGGCATGCGACAGGCAGGGGCCAGCACATCGACCTCGCGCTGATGGATGCGCAGGTGGCGATGCTGGTCAACCAGGGCGTTGCGCATCTGACGGACGGGCAGGTGCCGCCCCGGCGCGGCAATGACCACCCGACCATCGTGCCCTACGGCACCTTCCCCGCCAGCGACGGCACCTTCATCCTGGCGATCGGCAATGATGCCCAGTTCGCCCGGCTTGCGGCCGAGACGGGGGCCCCGGGCCTTGCCACGGATGCCCGCTTTGCCACCAACGCAGCACGGGTCAGGAACCGTGAGGTGCTGATCCCTTTGCTCGCGGCCCTGACGCTTGGGCGCAGCACGGCGGACTGGCTGGCGGCCTGCGAGGCGCAGGGCATACCAGCAGGGCCGGTGAATGACCTGGCGGCGGTCTTTGCCGGCCCGCAGGTCGCGGCACGGGGCCTCAAGGTCAGGATGCCGCTTGGGTCGGGACAAGAGGCGACCTTGATCGGCAACCCATTGAAGATGTCGGAAACCCCTGTCACCTATCAGAAAGCCCCGCCCGGTCTTGGCCAAGACACTGGCGCCGTCCTCGCGCGGCTTCTGGGGCTTGAGGCTGATGACCTGCAGGCGCTTGCGGCTGCGAAAGTGATCGAGGGGAATTTGGGCGAATGACGGCGACTGGCGCGGACCTGATCGGTGTGGCCCTGGCGAAGGCCGGAGCAACCCATGCCTTCGGTATCCCCGGAGGCGAGGTTCTGGCGCTGATGCAGGGCCTCGATGCGGCGGGCTTGCGCTTTGTGCTGGTCAAGCACGAAAACGGCGGCGGCTTCATGGCCGAGGGGCTGTGGCACATGACCGGCGCCCTGCCCGTACTGGTCGCGACGCTGGGGCCGGGGGTCGCCAATGCCGTCAACGTCGTGGCGAACGCGATGCAGGACCGCGTGCCGCTGATCTTCCTGACCGGCTGCGTCGATGCCGAGGTGGCAGAGACCTATACCCATCAGGTCTTCGACCATCAGGCGATGCTGCGGCCCGTGGTCAAGGGCAGCTTTCGTCTGGCCTCAGGGGCGGTGGGCGCAGGCATCGGCAGGGCGATTGCGCTCGCCACCTCGGGTCAGCCCGGCCCGGTGCATGTCGATGTCCCGATCGGCGTCGCCGAGGCGGTCGCGACCGAGGCCGCCGTCGCAGGTCTCTGGACTGCCGCGCCCGGTCTGCCGGTGCCCGCCGCGCTGGCCGCTGCGCTGGGCGCGCTGCAAGGCGCGCGGCGGCCACTGGCGATTGCCGGGGTCGATGCGGTGACCGAAGCGGCAGGTCCGGCGATCACGGAGTTCTGCCGGGCGCATCGCGTTCCGCTGATCACCACCTACAAGGGCAAAGGCCTGCTGCCCGAAGCAGACCCGCTCTGTCTTGGCGGCGCGGGCCTGTCTCCCAGGGCGGACCGCATCCTGCTGCCGCTGATCGGGCAGGCGGATGCGGTCCTGCTGCTGGGCTATGACCCGATCGAGATGCGGATCGGCTGGCGCAATCCCTTCGGCCCCGGGCAGACCGTGATCGAGATCGCCCCGGCCCGCCGCGACCATGCGATGCACCGCGCCGACATTCCCCTGATCGGCGGCATTGCCCCGACCCTGGCGGCGCTGGCCCACGACGCGCCCCGGCGCTGGACCGAGGGCCAGCCGGAGGCTGCCCGCCGCGCGCTGAAATCGGCTTTCGTCGGCCCCGGAACCTGGGGTCCGCACGCGGTCTTTTCGACCTTGCGCGCCGTGATGCCACCTCAGACCGTCGTCACCGCCGACAGCGGTGCCCACCGCATCCTGGTCAGCCAGATGTGGGACTGCCCGGCACCGCGGCTGATGCTGCAGTCCTCCGGCCTATGCACCATGGCCTGCGCGGTGCCGCTTGCCGCCGGGGCCAAACTGGGGCGCCCCGAGGCCCCGGTGCTGGCCTTCGTCGGCGACGCCGGGCTGGAGATGGGGGCGGGCGAGCTGGCCACCCTCGCGGCAGAGGGTCTGCCGGTCATCGTCTGCGTGCTGGTCGATCGCAGCCTGACCCTGATCGAGATGAAGCAGCGCGCAAGCCAGCGCCCGAACCTGGGCGTGGATTTCGGCGGGCCGGAGGAAGGCACCGGCACCGATTTCGCCGCCCTGGCCCGCGCCTTCGGCGGACATGGCGTCGACGTGTCCGACAGCGCGACCTTGGCCCGCGAAGCTGCGATGGCGGTCACGCGGCAGGGCTTTACCCTGATCGCGGCGCATATTCCCCGGCGCGCCTATGACGGGGCCTTCTAGAGTCGGACCCCTGCTCATCACGGTCGCGTGGGGCCTGTGTCACACTCGCCTGCGCTTGTAACGAACCCCGGGCCAAGCGCGAACCGCAGCACATCGACTCCGGTGCCTGCTCGCAGATGCGCGGGGTCTCGTCCAAGTGTGAAAGGTCACGTCATGCCGACAAGCGAAGACCTGAGCGGCCTTCCCACCTCGCTGCCGAAAGAACTGATCGGCGACTGGAACCGGGTCATCAGGGGCATCCTGTCACATGCGGCCTCGACCGGCTCCGATCTGAGCCGCGTTCTGGCGGCAGCGCCGGACTTCGCGTTGGGACAGGCGATCCGCGGTGTGTCCTGCCTGCTGCTCGGCCGGTCCGAGATGGTGGAGATCGCGCGCCAGGCCCATGCGGCGGCGCTGGTCGCCGCGCCGGCGACAATGCGCGAGATCGCCTTCGTCCATGCCCTGGGCGACTGGCTGTCCGGCCGCCCGACGCGCGCGGCGGCGCGGATGCAGGTCATCTTGACGCTGAACCCGCGCGATGCGCTGGCGATGAAGATGATCCAGGCGATCCATTTCGTGCTGGGCCGCCCCGACGCGATGCGCGCCTCGGTCGAAGGGGTGCTCGATGCGTGGCACGACCACCCCGCACGCGGCTTCATTCTGGGCTGCCATGCCTTCGCGCTGGAAGAAACCGGCGAATTTGCGCGGGCCGAACGCGCAGGCCGCGAGGGTGTGGCTCTGGCCCCGGATGACGCCTGGGGGCTGCATGCCGTGGCGCATGTCTTCGACATGACGGGCCGGGCCCGGGACGGTCTGGACTGGCTTTCGGGCCGCGAGGCGTCTTGGGCGCACTGCAACAACTTCCGCTTTCACGTCTGGTGGCACCGCGCGCTGATGCATCTCGACCTTGGCGAACACGACGCGGCGCTGGCGCTCTACGATGCCGACATCCGCGCCGAGAAGACCGACGACTACCGCGACATCGCGAACGGGGCCTCGCTTTTGACCCGGCTGGAACTGGAGGGCGTGAACGTCGGCACCCGCTGGCAAGAGCTGGCCGACCTGTCGGAAACCCGTGCGACGGACGGCTGCCTGGCCTTTGCCGATCTGCACTACATGCTGGCCCTCTGCGGGGGAGAGCGGACCCGGGCCGCGGCCGGTCTGATCGCCCGAATGCAGCGCACGAAGCCTGCCGGAAACGAAGCGCAGCAGATCATCGCCCATCCCGGGCTGCATGTGGCCCAGGGGCTGCAGGCCTTTGCCGCCGGTGAATATTCGGTCGCCTGGGTGCACCTGCGCGCGGGGCGGGCCGACCTGCAGCAGATCGGCGGCAGCCATGCCCAGCGCGATGTCTTCGACCGCATCACCATCGAGGCGGCCCTGCGCGGCGGCTATGCCGGCGCGGCGAGGGCATTGCTGCGCGACCGGATGGCGCGGCGGGCCGGGTCGGTCGACGGCTATGCCGCCGCGCGCCTGTCGCTGATCGACGCCGTCCATGCACGGGCGGTCTGAGATGTCGGCACCCCCAAGACAGCGCGACCTTCGGCTCGATTTCTTTCGCGGCATCGGCATGTTCATCATCCTGATCGCCCATATCACCGACAATCCCTGGACGCTGTGGATCCCCGCCCGCTTCGGCTTTTCCGACGCGACCGAGATGTTCGTCTTCTCTTCCGGCATGGCCTCGGCGATTGCGTTCGGCGCGGTCTTCGGCCGTGCGGGCTGGGGGATGGGCACGCTGCGCGTCGCACACCGGATCTGGCAGGTATACTGGGTGCATCTGGGCGTGTTCTTCGTGACGCTGGCCCTGATGCTGGCGCTGAACCTGACCGGGGCCTTCCCGCGCGACGAGGTGGGGGCGCTGAACCTGTATCCATTCCTGAACAGCACCGGGCCGAACCTGCTTGGGCTTCTTACCCTGACCTATGTGCCGAACTACTTCGACATCCTGCCGATGTATCTGGTGATCCTGGCGCTGATCCCGGTGATGATGGCGCTGGCGCGGGCGGATGTGCGGCTGGCGGTGCTGGCCAGCCTTGCGCTGTGGGTGGCCGCAACGGCAGGGCTGAACCTTCCGGCCGAGCTGTGGTTCACCAGGCCCTCGGTCCGGCCCTGGTTCTTCAATCCCTTTGCCTGGCAGCTGGTATTCTTCACGGGTTTCGCACTGATGGCGGGCTGGCTGCCCCCGCCACCGGTGCACCGCCGGCTGGTCTGGCTTGCAGCCGGCATCGTCGTCCTGTCGGTGCCCTTTGCCTGGAGCAGGATCATCGGTCAGGTCGAGGCGATCCGCGACATCCGCCTGGCGGCGGCCCCCCTGCTCGACAAGACCGATTTCGGCGTGTTGCGCTATATCCACTTTCTGGCGCTGGCCTATCTGGCCTGGGTGGCCGTCGGGCCGATGGGCGCGCGGTTGCGGCGGGGCGGCTGGCTTGGCGCGGCGGTGACGCTGATCTGCCGCGTGGGCCAGCAATCGCTGGCGGTCTTCGCCGCATCCATGGTCATGGCGCGGGTCCTCGGGGCGGTGCTGAACCTGGCCGGGAACGGCCCGCTCGCGACGCTTGCGGTGAACCTGACCGGCTTTGCGCTGGTCATCGCGGTCGCCAGAACCGCCGCCTGGTTCAAGAGCCAGCCGTGGAAGACCGAAACCGCGCGCGCAGCCCCCGCGGCAGCCGAGGCCGCCCCGTCAGCCGAGGTGCGGCCATGATCGACGTTTCCCGCCGCAGCCTGCTGGCCTGGATGGGCGGCCTCACTGCTCTGGGTCTTGCCCCCGGATGGGCCGAAGACGCCCCCGAACGCGCCGGGATGACCTTGGGTGCACCCACGCCCTTTGGCCCCGAGCTTGTGGTCTCCCGCGCCCGGGCGTTGGCGGCAGCGGCCCATGTGCCGCCTCCAGCGGTTTCGCAAGACTGGCTGGACCTGTCATACGACGACTTCCGCGGCATCTGGTTCGACACCCGCCACACGCTTTTTCGCGGCACGCCCGGCGCGGTGCAGGCCGAGTTCTTCGTGGCGGGCCTGTATTTCCCGCACAAGATCGGCCTGAACGCGGTCGAAGACGGCCAGTCGCGCCAGATCGCATTTCAGCTGCGCACCTTCGACACCACGGACCAGTTTCCCGCCCTGCCGGAAGACGGCACCGGGTTCGCCGGATTCCGGCTCTTGGGGGAACTGGAGGCCGAGGGCCGCTTTCAGGAATATGCGGTGTTTCAGGGCGCAAGCTATTTTCGCGCCATCGGTCGGGGGCTGGCCTACGGCCTTTCGGCGCGCGGGCTGGCGCTGAACACGGCGGGCGACGGGCCTGAAGAGTTTCCCGTCTTCCGCGACTTCTGGATCGAGGCGGCAGAGCCCGGTGCGCCGACGGTCACCGTGCATGCGCTGATGGACAGCCCCTCGGTCGCGGGGGCCTACACCTTCAAGATCACCAAGGGCGATACGACCGTGATCGACATCGCTTCACGCCTGTTTCCAAGGATCGATCTTGCCGCGGCAGGCATCGCGCCGGGAACATCCATGTTCCTCTTCAGCGACATCAACCGCATCCGGTTCGACGACTTCCGCGAGGCGGTGCATGACAGCGACGGCCTCCTGATGCTGAACGGCGCGGGCGAGGCACTGTGGCGGCCCCTGACCAACCCCAGGACGGTCGAGGTCAGTACCTTCGCCGACACCAGCCCGCGTGGCTTTGGCCTGATGCAGCGCGCCCGCCGCCCCGGCGACTACACCGATCTGGTGGCGCAGTATGAACGCCGCCCTTCGCTCTGGGTTGAGCCCAAGGGCGATTGGGGCCAAGGCGCGGTCATGCTGGTCGAGATTCCGACCGACAAGGAAATCAACGACAACATCGTCGCCTTCTGGCGGCCCGCAGCACCCCTCAAGGCCGGGCAAGAGCATCGCTTCGACTATCGCCTGAACTGGTGCGCCACCGCCCCGGTCGAAGGCGTCGTCGCCCCGGTGACCAACACAAGGACCGGCGCGCGGGTCTTCGAGGACGGCCGCATCTTCACCATCGACTATGCCGCCCATCCCGCGCTTGGCACCGAGCCCGACCGGATCGAGGTCCGGGTCAGCACCAGTGCAGGCGAGATCTCCAGCCAGCTTCTGCAGCGAAACCCCGCGACCGGCGGCATGCGGCTCGACTTCACCCTGAAGGGCGACGCCCGCGTGGCCGAGCTGCGCGCCGAGTTGTGGCGGAACGGACGGCCGGTGGCCGAGGTCTGGGTCAACCGCTGGGTGGCGACGTGACCTTCTCCCCGCGCCAGCTTGTGCCGGTCGAGACCGAGTCACCCCGTCTGGCGATGCCCGACCAGAACCTGCGCGCGCCGTTCCGCGACCCGCAGGCGCCGGGCATCCGGTCCCCGGGCAGGACGGTCGCCGTCAGGGCGCTGGTGCTTCTGGTGCCGGCCCTTGTCACCGCCGCATTGGCCTGGCTGTCGCTGGGCTGGTTCGCGCTTGACGGCCGGCTGACAGTCGCGGAAGGCGGTCTGATCGGCGTCTCGGCCTTCGCGTTCTACTGGGTCGTGCTGTCTGTCGTGACGGCGATGCTGGGCCTGTTCTGGCGGGACCGGAAATTGGCCCGGCCCCGGCACGGGTTGCGGATTGCCATTCTGCTGCCGATGTATGGCGAAGCCGCGGACGGGACGATCGGCAATGCCCTGCGGTTGCTTGCCGCGCTGCCGGTGGGGGGGCGCCACAGTTTCTCGCTGCATGTCCTGTCGGACACGCGCGACCCCGGGCAAGCCCTGCAAGAGGCCGCGGCAGTCGCGACGGCCCGCAGGCTGCATCCCGCACTGACGATCCGCTATCGCCGCCGCGCGCTGAACCGCGACTACAAGTCCGGCAATATCCGCGACTGGGTGCAGTCATCCGGCGCGGCGCATGACGCCATGCTGATCCTTGACGCCGACAGCGTGATGGGGCCGCAAAGCGTGCTGCAGATGGCCGACGCCCTGGCGCTGGAGCCGGGTACGGGCCTGATCCAGACCGTGCCGCGCGTGCTGCCCGGACACAGCCTCTGGCAGGGTCTGCAGGGGTTTGCCTCCGAAGTCTACGGCACGAACATGGGGCGCGGCTTTGCCATGTGGACCGGAGTGACAGGCAATTTCCTTGGCCACAACGCGCTGGTGCGCACCCGGGCCTTCGCGACCTCGGCCGGCCTGCCGCACCTGACCGGGCGCGCACCGCGCGGTGGCGTCATCCTCAGCCACGACTTCGTCGAGGCGGCGCTGTTGCGCCGCGCCGGCTGGGGCGTGCGGATGATGCCCGAGGCCGAGGACAGTTTCGAAGACACGCCCGAGACACTGATCGGCTATCTCCGGCGCGACGGGCGCTGGTGCCAGGGCAACCTTCAACATGTCCGGCTGCTTTTCGTTCCCGGCCTGCACCCGGTGTCGCGGTTTCACCTGCTGCAAGGGGCCATGGCCTATCTGGCCTCGGTCTGGTGGCTGGCGCTTCTCGTCCTGTGGGCGCTGCCGGGTCAGGGCGGAGGCCTGCCGGACATCTTCGCCGACAATCCGCTGTTGCCAAGCTGGCCGACGCTGCCTCCGCTGACCCAGGCGGCCATTGCCGGGCTGGTCGGGCTGATGCTGGTCGCGCCCAAGCTGCTTGGCATCGCCAGCCACCTGCGCCACCATGGCCTGCCGTTCAGACGGGCTCCACGCTTTCTGGGCCTGGTGCTGGCCGAGTTGATCCTGTCCGCCTTGCTGGCCCCGACCCTGATGGTGCACCAGGTCCGGGCCGTGTTTCGCACGGTCTGCGGTCGGGACGGCGGCTGGATGCCGCATGTGTCCGGTCGGTCCGACCTTGGCACCCTCTTGCGGTTTCACCGCCTGGAGACGGGTCTCGGTGCGGCCTTGCTGATGCTTGCGCTGACCGGACAGCTCAGCCTCTGGCTGATGCCCGTCGCGATCAGCCTTTGCCTCGCTGTGCCGCTGGCGGCGCTGGCGCAGATGCCCCGGTCAGCCTTTCACATCCGGCGGATCAGTCGGCGGAGGATCGCATGAGACAACGTGTCCGGGCCGTCGCCCTGACCGTCGCAGCCCTGCTGTGGGCCACGGTGGTGGCCGCCGACTGCAACGGCGCTCCAGAGCCATGCAGGATCGCTGAGGGCACCTACAGCGTCGTTCTGCCCGACGGTGCCAAAGGACCGATCCCGGCAATCGTTTTCCTGCACGGTTATGGCGGCGACGGCGAAGGGACGCTCCGCAATCGGGGGATGGTCGACCAGATGCTGAAGCGCGGCTATGCCGTGATCGCACCGGACGGCCAGCCGCTGGAGAGCGGCAAGGGCCGGGCCTGGGCCTTTCACCCGGACCGGCCCTCGCCGCGCGACGAAACCGCATTCCTGATCGCGGTGGCCGATGACGCCGCCGCCCGCTTCGGGCTGAAGCGCGACAGGATGCTGCTGGCCGGCTTTTCGATCGGCGGGTCGATGGTCAGCTATGTCGCCTGTCAGGCCCCAGAGGCCTTTGCCGCCTATGCCCCGGTTGCCGGCAGCTTCTGGCAGCCGCTCCCCGACAGTTGCGCGGGTCCGGTCCGGCTTCTGCACACCCATGGCACGGCGGACCAGACCGTCCCGCTGCTGGGACGCGAGGTCATGCCGGGGTTGGTTCAGGGCAATGTCTTCGCGGCGATGGCGCTTTGGCGCGTCACGAATGGCTGCGCCTCGTCCGATCCCGACCGGACCGAGCGTCGCGGCATCTTCGAGATCCGGCGCTGGAAGAGCTGTCTTCCCGGCGCCGAACTGACGTTTGCCCTGCATGATGGCGGCCACGACATTCCCAAGGGTTGGGCAACGATGGCCATGGACTGGTTCGAGGACCGCTAGGGTCAGGACCAGGCTTGCGGTGAAGGCCAGCGGCTTACCAGTGCAGAACCCGCGGGGCAATCATGGCAGAGAACAGGGACACGCCGAGGATCGCAAGTCCAAACCAGGTGACGTAGAACAGCGGATTGTCCTGGGTGCAATACAGCGCATAGACCGCCGTCGCGAACCCCGAACCCGCCAGCCCGGCGACGAACCCCGCCCGGGCCGGAGCGGTCGTCGCCCCCCGGCGCAGGACCGCGAACATGCTGCTCACCGGCAGGATCGACAAAAGCGGGATCACCACGAGGCAGAACACGAAGGTCTTGCCGAACATGGCCATCTGGCGGGCCTCGGCGGGCGTGGTGACATAGGCCCACAGCAAAAGCCCAAGCGCCGCCGCCGCGACGACCGCCAGCGGCCAGAGCCGCACTTTGCCAGACCCCTCGGGCCGCGCGAGCGTCAGGGCCAGACGTGTCGCCACAAGCCCCAGAGTGCCAGCCAGCAGAATGCGGGCAACGGAAACCGGTGTCGTCATCGAGATGGCCAGATCGGGGCGGAAGCCAAGGACAAGCCAGACGGCAAAGGCAATGATCGCCAAGGACGGCACCAGCCCCAGCACCAGAACGGTCCGCGGCGCCATCGGGCGCACCGGATCCTCGGCAAGAACGCGGATGAGATCGTCGGTCTTCATTTCACATGCCTTTCCCGAAGGACGGCCAGGGTTTTCAGCGCCCGGTGCAAGGCCACGCGAACGGCCCCCTCGCTCATCGCCAAGGCGCGGCCCGTCTCGGCGACGCCGACGCCTTCGAGGCCGATCTTGCGGACGATCTCGGCAGACCGTCCATCCAGCATCCCGATCATCTTTTCCATATCCGCAGCCTCGGTGGGGTCAGGGCCTGCATCTGCAGCCAGGACATCGGCAAAATCCTCGATCGGCAGATCGACCTTGCGTCCCCGGGCGCGGAACGCATCGACGACCTTGTAACGCGTGATGGCATAAAGCCACGGGCGCACCGGGGCATCGGGAGCCCAGGTGTGCCGCTTGAGATGAACGGCCAGCAGAACCTCTTGCAAAACGTCCTCACAGGCCGCCGCGCCAAGACCGCCGCCCTTTGCCCTGACAACGCCGCGCAGGATCGGCGTTATGGCCTGCAGGAAGCGCGCATATGCCCGCGCATCGCCTGCATTCGCAGCCGCCAGAAGCTGCCCCCATCCATCCGTCTGACCCGTCATCACTGTCCTGCATTTCGCGACACACATCGCCTTTGTTACACAGTCCGCGCGAAAGGCTTCGGCAAAGCCAACGGACAATCCGGATCGTGACACGCTGTCGCGCCCGGATCCAGGGAATGGCACCCCGGCATCCCCTTTGCGCGTCCTGGCGTCAGTCGGGGGGCTGCCAAAGCTCGATCGGCGTGCCCTCGGGGTCGTGGATGCGGGCGAACGTGCCATAGGTGCCGTCACCATCCCAGTCGGCGCGGGTGTCGACCGCGATGCCTGCGGCGGCAAGCCGGGCAATGAGGCCCCGCAGGTCATCGACCCGCAGGTTCAGCATCCATTGCCTGTCGGCGGCGAAATAGTCGCTGTCGGCCCTGAAGGGCGAAAAGACAGTCGGCCCGGCCTCTTGCATCCAGACGGCGACCTCGGGCTGGGTGATGCCCAGATGGACGCGATACCAGTCGTTCAGGGCGGCAGGATCCTGCGCCCGGAAGAAGATGCCACCGATGCCGGTGACCTTGGTCACATCCGCCTCCCATGGAAAAAGGGGCCGCCCTGAAGACGACCCTCTCACATTTCCGGTCCTGGCAAAAGCATCAGGCGTTGACAACGTCCTTCAGAGCCTTGGCGATGGCGAACTTGACCTGCTTGTCGGCCGGCTTGGTCATCGTCTCACCGGTGGCAGGGTTGCGGACCTGACGCTCGGGACGGGCCTTGCAGGCGACCTTGCCGAGGCCGGGGATCGTCACGGTGCCACCGGAAGCAACTTCGCGCGACACGACCGCTGCGATCGCGTCCAGCGCGGCATTCGCGGTCTTCTTGTCGCCGCCCATGGCATCGGCAACGGCAGCGACCAGTTGGGTCTTGGTCATCGGTTTGGACATCGGATCATCCTTCGTTGTTATTCGCTTGCTGTCATATGCACGGTTCAGCCCGCCAAAGGCGAGCATACCACCCCCGGTTTCAGGGCCACGGCCCAGACACACGGTTTGAGTGCCAAAATCAACCCCCGAACCGCCGCGCAGGCGCATTTGACGGCATTTTCGCGCGTCAAAGGAAGGCGGTTTCCTCGAATGACCGCAATTTCCGGCTGTGAAGCCGTTCGATGGGCGTCTCGCGCAGGCGTTCCATGGCGCGGATGCCGATCTGCAGGTGGCGGCTCACCTGGGTCTTGTAAAAGTCGGACGCCATGCCGGGCAGCTTCAGTTCGCCATGCAGCGGCTTGTCGCTGACGCAGAGGAGCGTGCCGTAGGGGACACGGAACCGAAAGCCGTTGGCGGCGATGGTGGCGCTTTCCATGTCCAGCGCCACCGCCCGGGATTGCGACAGGCGTCGGACCGGGCCGGACTGGTCGCGCAGCTCCCAGTTGCGGTTGTCGATGGTGGCGACGGTGCCGGTCCGCATGATCCGCTTCAGCTCGTAGCCTTCCAGCTGGGTCACCTCGGCCACCGCCTTTTCCAGCGCGATCTGAATCTCGGCCAGCGCCGGAATCGGAACCCAGACCGGCAGGTCGGCGTCCAGGACGTGATCCTCGCGGAGGTAGGCATGGGCAAGGACAAAGTCGCCGAGGGACTGGGAATTGCGCAATCCCGCGCAATGGCCGACCATCAGCCAGGCATGCGGGCGCAGGACGGCGATGTGGTCGGTGGCGGTCTTGGCGTTCGACGGACCGACGCCGATGTTGACCAGGGTGATGCCGTTCCCGTCGGCCCGCTTCAGGTGGTAGGTCGGCATCTGCGGCATCTTGGCGAAAGTCTGAAGCACACCGTCAGGGGAAGTGATTTCCTGGTTTCCGGTGGCCACGAAGGCCGTGTAGCCCGAAGCCTTGTCGCCCAGAACGGCACGGGCATAGGCCTCGAACTCGTCGACGTAGAACTGGTAGTTGGTGAACAGGACGTGGTTCTGGAAATGCGCCGGGTCGGTGGCGGTGTAATGCGCCAGCCGGGCCAGAGAGTAGTCCACCCGCTGCGCGGTGAACGGCGCCAGGGGGGCCGAGCCGTCGTCATAGCGGGTCATCACGCCGTTGACGATGTCATCGTTGGTGGTGACCAGGTCCGGGACGTCGAACACGTCACGCAGCGAGAAGTCCATAACCCCTTCCTGCGGGATGGCGACGGTGCTGCCGGACACGGCGAAATGCACCGGCATCGGCGTGTCGCTGAGGCCGATCTCGACCGTGACGCCGTGGTTGCGGACCAGAAGCTCGATCTGCTGGATCAGGTAGTTCCGGAAGAGGTCTGGCCGTGTGACCGTGGTGGCATAGGTTCCCGGCGCCGAAACATGACCGAAGGCAAGCCGGGTGTCGACCTGGTCAAAACTGGCCACCGTCAGCCGGATTTCCGGATAGAAGGCCCGGATGCGGCGACCGGGGTGGCCTTTCGCGACCGTGCGCAGGAACTGGTCGGACAGGAACTGCGTGGCCTGGTTGTAAAGCGCCTCCAGCCGGTCGACGGCGGCGGCGGCGCTGGAAAAACTTTCCATTGCCAGGGCGTCGGGGCTGAGGGTGGCGCTGTTGTGGTCGTCTTGCATTCCGGGTCCTGCGGTTGATCCGGCATATAAGCCGAAAGCCGGGCGGGTCCGCAAGTGAAGCCATCGTGACGGGCCCGCCGGATCACCGCATCTTGCGCATGGACGCAGGCGCCCCGATAGTCCGGCCATGTCAACGCTTCTGTCCCTTGGCCACGGCTACTCCGCCCGCGCCCTTGCCCGCCGCCTGCTCCCGCAAGGCTGGCGGATCATCGGCACCACCCGCAGTCCGGCCCGGGCCGACAGCTTCCTCCGGGAAGGAGTAGAGCCGCTGCTCTGGCCCGCCGACCTTGGCCCGGCGCTGGACGCGGCGACGCATATCCTGTGTTCCGCCGCCCCGGACGCAAAGGGCGATCCGTTCCTGCTGGCAGTCCCCGCGATCGCGCAGGCGAAGGCGGTCTGGGTCGGGTATCTGTCCACGACCGGCGTCTATGGCGACCATCACGGAGCCTGGGTCGATGAAGAGACCCCCCTGACCCCGCAATCCGACCGCGGGCGGCAACGGGTGATCGCGGAAGCGCAATGGCGGGCGACCGGGCTGCCCGTGCACATCTTCCGGCTGGCGGGCATCTACGGGCCGGGTCGGGGTCCGTTCGAAAAGGTGCGCGACGGCACGGCGCGGCGGATCATCAAGCCGGGGCAGGTGTTCAGCCGCATCCATGTCGATGACATCGCCCAGGTGCTGGAGGCCTCGATCCGTCGCCCGCATCCGGGGGCGGCCTACAACGTCTGCGACGACAATCCCTGCCCGCCGGAAGAGGTGATCGCCCACGCGGCGCACCTTCTGGGCCTGCCGGACCCGCCCGCTGTCCCCTTTGCAGAAGTCGAGCCGACGATGACCCCGATGGCGCGCGGCTTCTACAGCGAGTCGAAGCGGGTCAGGAACCACCGGATCAAGGACGAGCTTGGTGTGCGCCTCTTGTATCCCGACTACCCCGAAGGCCTCGCCGCCCTCCTGGCAGAGGATCGGGGCTGACCCTGGCAGGTCATTCTGCCGCGATTTCGCGCGCCTGGGTGACAAGGATGGATTCGGTGACCTCGGACAAGGCCAGGGCCGCCGCGCCATGCGCCCAGAGAAGGTCGCCCCAGGCGTGAATCTCGATCGGCGGCCGGGGCCGACCGGTGTTGATGGTCAGATTGTCCATCTCCGCCAGTGTCTCGGCGGCATAGAGATAGTCATAGCGCATCCGCTCGCCGGACAGAATGATCAGCGCGGGATCGAACAGGTTGACCACGTTCGACAGCCCGACCGCAAGGTAGCGCCCGGCACGGCGGAAGATCGACTTGGCGGTCGCGTTCCCGGCCTTGGCATGGTCGTAGAGGCTTTCCAGAAGCACGCTGATCGGCTGGCTTTCCTTGTGCCCCCAGTTCAACGCCGTCGTCGCCTCGCGCGCCAGGGCATAGTCGGCGACATAGGCCTCCAGACAGCCGCGCTGCCCGCAGCGGCACAGGGCACCGTCCAGTTGCACCTTGGTATGGCCAAGCTCCATCCCCAGGCGCTGCGAGCCGCGATAGATGCGGTGATTCATCACGAAGCCCATGCCGACACCATGCTCGATGGTGACGACGGCAAAATCCGGCAGGCTGCGCCCGGCACCGAACCAAAGCTCGGCCAGCGCAACGAGGTTCGCATCATTGTCGATGTAGACCGGAAGCCCCAGTTGCGCGGTGGCGGCAGCGGCGACGGGCACCGAGCGCTCGGCCAGAATGGAAGACCACAGGACCGTGCCTTCGGCGCAGTCGACAAAGCCCGGCAGGCCGATGCCGACCGCCGACAGCGCGGTCTTCTCGATCCCGGCCTTGGCACAGACGCGGTCCAGCAACATCTCGATTGCCCGCAGGATTTCCGCAAGCGGCATCGGGCCGGGATGACGCGGAATCGCCTCGTCGGCGACCAGCTTGCCGGCGAAATCGACGATGACCGCCGTGTGCTCGCGGTCCGAAAGCTTCATCCCGGCCACGCAATGCGCGGCGGCCCTGACCCCCAGCGATACGGCGGGACGGCCCCGGCCGGCATCGCCGTCGCGCTGGGCCGAGACCTCTTCGATCAGCCCCGCCTCGATCAGTTCGGAGGAAATCGTGGTGACAGATGCCGGGCTGACGCCAAGGTCCTTGGCCAGATGAACCCGGGGAATCAGACCTGCCGCGCGCACCAGCTCGAACACCTGCTGGCGCAGGGGGCGCTGGCTTTCGGTCAGCGGCGGAATCAGGGGGCCGACGCCCTTGCGTCCCTCACTCGTCTCTGGCCGGATCGGCTTCGGCGACATTTGTTTGATCTCCGAAGAAAAAATCCCGTTTTCCATCGACGCTGCGCCTGCGAAATGCTGCACAGCAGCAGAATCGAGCTGCTTTAGTCGGCAGTCACAGGTTCGGTCAGCAAATTTATTTTGACAACTGAAATTATTGGCGGCATTTTTTCCGCGTTCCGGCGAATCTGCCGGGCCGGCCCGAGAGAGGCCGATCCATAGGGAGGATACATATGCGTACCGCAATTCTCGCCGCCATCGTGGCGGTGACTGGTTTTTCGTCGGCCGCTCTGGCGGACGGCAAGAAGATCGGGGTGTCCTGGGCCCAGTTCCAGGAAGAGCGCTGGAAGATCGACGAAGCCGCGATGAAGGCCGCGATCGAAGCCGCCGGCAACGAGTATGTCTCGGCCGACGCGCAGTCCTCGGCGGAAAAGCAGCTCTCCGACGTCGACGCGCTGATCGCGCAGGGCGTGGATGCGCTGATCATCAACGCCTGGGACAAGGATGCCATCGGGCCGGCCATCGAAAAGGCCGCTGCCGAGGGGATCCCGGTCGTCGGCTATGATCGCCTGATCGAAGACGCCCGCACCTTCTATCTGACCTTCGACAACGTCGGTGTCGGCCGGATCATCGCGCAGGAAGTCTTCAAGGTCGCGCCGAAGGGCAACTACGCCATCATCAAGGGCGACCCCGGTGACCCGAACGTCGGCTTCCTGCGTCAGGGCATGGAAGAAGTGATCGGCGCTGCCGTCGCATCGGGCGACATCAAGATCGTCGGCGAAGCGAACTCGGACGGCTGGAAGCCCGAGAACGCCCAGAAGAACATGGAACAGATCCTGACCGCCAACAACAACTGCCGCCGCGCTGGCCGCGCAGGGCCTGAACGTTCCGCTGGGTGGCCAGGACGGCGACCTTGCCGCGATCAACCGGGTCGCACGCGGCACCCAGACCGTGTCGGTCTGGAAGAACGCGCGTGATCTTGGCAAGGCCGCAGGCGAGATCGCCTCGGCGATGGCCGAGGGCACCGCGCTGGACGCGATCCCGGGTGCCACCAAGTTCTCGGGCGGCGAGAAGGGCGTGGAGATGAACGCGATCCTCCTCAACCCGACTCCGATCACCAAGGAGACGCTGAACCTGGCGATCGATGCGGGCCACATCACCAAAGCGCAGGCCTGCGAAGGCGCGATGCCCGACGTCGCCGCCTGCAAGTGATCCAGTCTGATTCCGGCGCCGTCCCAGAAGGGGCGGCGCCGGTATTCTCTTCTGGCAGGTCGCCCGCAGCCCCGTGTGAGGGCGCGAGACAGCGCGCATCGGCGCGTCGGGCACCGGCACAGCCCCATTCCCTTTCAGGCTGGACGTGGACATGACCGACACATCCCATTCCCCCGCATCCCAGGCACCGAACGAGCCGGGCTTCGCCCGTTTCCTGCGCGCGACCGAGATCGACCCGCGCCTTCTGGGCATGGTCGGTGCGCTTCTCCTGATCTGGGTTGCGTTCGAGGCCTACTCCACCTTCGTGCTTGGCCGCCCCTCGCTTCTGCTCGGCGCGTCGCAGGCCGAGGCGAACGGCTTTCTCACCCCGCGCAACCTGTGGAACCTGTCGGTCCAGACCGCCTATATCGGGATCATGGCGACGGGGATGGTGCTGGTCATCATCACCCGCAACATCGACCTTTCGGTAGGGTCGATCATGGGCATGGTCGGCATGTACATGGGCCTTCTGCAGGTCGAGTACCTGACGCCCGCGCTTGGCCTTGGCCACCCGGCGATCTGGATCGTCACGGTGATCTTCGGCATCGCGATGGGCGCGCTGATCGGGGCGTTCCAGGGCGTGCTGATCGCGTTCCTGGGCATCCCGTCCTTCATCGTGACGCTGGGCGGACTTCTGGTCTGGCGGGGTGCCGCCTTCCTGGTGGCGGGCGGCAAGACCATCGCGCCCCTGGACGACACCTTCTCGCTGATCGGCGGCGGCTCCTTCGGGGCGCTGGGCAAGACCGGCAGCTGGATCTTCGCGGTCATCGCCTGCGTCTTTGTCATCTGGGCCTTCGTCAACGGCCGCAGTTCGCGCAAGACGCACGGCTTTGCGCTGCGCCCGGTCTGGGCCGAGACCTTCGTGATCGGCCTTGTCTGCGCCGTCATCCTTGGTGCCACGGCCATCGTCAATTCCTATGTCTGGCCGATCGGCAACATCCAGAAATACTATGCCTCCCTCGGTCAGGAGGTTCCGGCCTGCGCCCAGAAGGGTGGCGACATCTATTCGGATGTCTGCGCCACCTTCGGCCACGGCTTCGCCTATCCGGTGCTGATCATGATCTTCGTGGCCATCGGCATGACCATCCTGATGACCCGCACCCGGTTCGGCCGCTATGTCTTCGCCATCGGCGGAAACCCCGAGGCGGCGGCCCTGTCCGGCATCAACACCCGCGCCATGACGGTCAAGATCTTCACCCTGATGGGCGGTCTGGCAGGCGTCGCCGCCGTCATCGGCGCGGCACGCCAGAATTCCGCCACCAACGCGATGGGCAACCTGGACGAGCTTTACGTCATCGCGGCGGCTGTCGTCGGGGGCACCTCGCTGGCCGGCGGCGTCGGCACGATCTATGGCGCGATCATCGGCGCGCTGATCCTGACCAGCCTGCAGACCGGGATGGTGCTGATCGGCTTCGGCGACGGTTCCTATCAGCGCATCGTCATCGGCGTGGCGCTGGTTCTCGCCGTGTATCTGGACATCGTTTACCGCAAGCGCATCAAGTGAGGGGATAGGACAATGGTGGACAGAACCGGAACCCCGCTGGTCGAGCTGCGCGACATCTCGATTTCCTTCGGCGGGATCAAGGCGGTCGATCACGTCACGGTCGACCTTTACCCCGGCGAAGTGGTCGGCCTCTTGGGCCACAACGGCGCGGGCAAATCGACGCTGATCAAGTGCCTTTCGGGCGCCTATCAGAAGGACGCGGGCCAGATCCTGATCAACGGCCAGGAGGTCGAGATCAAGGATCCCCGCGACGCCCGCGCCCAGAACATCGAGACGATCTACCAGACGCTGGCCCTGGCCGACAATCTGGATGCGGCCTCGAACCTGTTCCTCGGGCGCGAGCTGGTGAACAGCTTCGGCTTTGTCGACGAATCGAAGATGGAGGCGGAGACGCGGAAGATCATGGGGCGGCTCAACCCGAACTTCCGCAAGTTCAGCGTGCCGGTAAACATGCTGTCCGGCGGCCAGCGCCAGTCGGTCGCCATCGCCCGTGCGGTGTACTTCAACGCCAAGATCCTGATCATGGACGAACCCACCGCCGCCCTTGGCCCGCACGAGACGCAGATGGTGGCCGAGCTGATCCAGGAGCTGAAGGCGCAGGGCCTGGGCATCTTCCTGATCGAGCATGACATCCACAACGTGATGAAGCTGGGACGTGACCGACGACGACATCCTGGGCATGATCATCCTGGGCAAGAAACCCGCGCATCTGGCCGCGTGATGTATATCGGGCTTGACCTCGGGACCTCGGGTCTCAAGGGGATACTGATCGGCGAGGACCAGGCGGTCATTGCCGAAGCCTCTGCCCCGCTGACCGTCCAACGCCCGGCCGAGGGCTGGAGCGAGCAGGCCCCGTCCGACTGGATCAGCGCGGCCGAAACGGTGTTCGACAAGCTGTCGCGGAACGGGCTTGGCGCGGTGCGGGGGATCGGGCTGTCGGGTCACATGCACGGCGCGACGCTGCTTGACGCGGCGGACGAAGTGCTGCGGCCCTGCATCCTGTGGAACGATACCCGTTCCCATGCCGAAGCCGCCGGTCTGGACGGCGACCCGATGTTCCGCCGCCTGACCGGCAACATCGTCTTTCCGGGCTTTACCGCGCCAAAGCTGGTCTGGGTCCGCAAGCACGAACCCGGGTTTTGGGATCGGGTCGCCAAGGTGCTGTTGCCGAAGGACTACCTGCGGCTCTGGCTGACCGGCGAGCATGTCAGCGAAATGTCGGATGCCGCCGGGACGAGCTGGCTGGATACGGCCAGGCGTGACTGGTCGGACGATCTGTTGCGCGCCACCGGTCTTGACCGCAGCCACATGCCGGGCCTGGTCGAGGGATCCGAGGTCTCGGGTACCCTGCGCGAGGCGCTTTCGGCCCGCTGGGGCCTGCCGAAGGGCGTGGTGGTGGCGGGCGGCGGCGGCGACAACGCGGCCTCCGGCGTCGGCGTCGGCGTGGTGCGGGCGGGCGAGGCCTTCGTGTCGTTGGGCACGTCGGGGGTGCTGTTCGCCGCAAATGACGGCTATCGGCCCGATCCGGCGACGGCGGTGCATACCTTCTGCCACGCGCTGCCCGACACCTGGCACCAGATGGGCGTGATCCTGGCCGCGACCGATGCGCTGAACTGGTATGCGGCGCTGGTCGGGGCGGATGCGGCAAAACTGACGGGTGAGCTGGGCGCATTGCACCCGCCGGGCAAGACGGTCTTCCTGCCCTATCTCGGCGGCGAGCGGACGCCCTTGAATTCGGCCAGTGTTCGGGGGGCCTTCACGGGTCTGGAGCATGCGACCGACCGCCAGGCCGGAACCCGCGCGGTGCTGGAAGGCGTGACCTTTGCCATCCGCGACTGCCGCGACGCGCTGGCGGCGACCGGGACGCGGCTGGAGCATCTCTTGGCGGTCGGCGGCGGGTCGCGGTCGGACTACTGGTTGCGCCTGATCGCCACCGCGCTGGACTGCCCGGTGCAACTGCCGGTGGCGGGGGATTTCGGCGGGGCATTTGGCGCGGCGCGGTTGGGTCTGATGGCCGCGACGGGGGCCGGGGCCGGGATCGCGACGCTGCCCAAGATCGCCCGGGTGATCGAGCCGGACGCCGCCCTCAAGGACGCTTTCGATGCGGGCCATGCCCGCTTTCGTGCCGCACAGACAGCCATCAAGGACCTCTGACATGACCGACTTCTTCAAGGGTATCCCGCAGATCAAGTATGAAGGCCCCGCGTCGCGGAACGAATTCGCCTTCCGCCACTACAACCCCGATGAAGTGGTGATGGGCAAGCGGATGGAGGATCACCTGCGCTTTGCCGTGGCCTACTGGCACAGTTTCGCCTGGCCCGGCGGCGACCCGTTCGGCGGGCAGACCTTCGAGCGCCCGTGGTTCGGCGACGGCATGGCGCTGGCCAGGATGAAGGCCGATGTCGCCTTCGAGATGTTCGATATTCTGGGCGTGCCGTTCTATTGCTTCCATGACGCCGATGCCCGGACCGAAGGCAAGACTTTTGCCGAAAGCCTGAAGAACCTGAACGAGATCGCCGATTACCTCGGCGAAAAACAGACCCGCCACAAGGCCAAGCTCCTCTGGGGCACGGCGAATCTCTTCAGCCACCGGCGCTGGATGTCGGGCGCGGCGACGAACCCCGACCCGGATGTCTATGCCTATGCCGCCGCCACGGTGAAGGCGAACATGGACGTGACCATGCGCCTTGGCGGGCAGAACTATGTGCTGTGGGGCGGGCGCGAGGGGTATGAGACCTTGCTCAACACCGACCTCAAGGCCGAACGCGCCCACGCCGGGCGCTTCCTGCAGCAGGTGGTCGACTACAAGCACAAGATCGGCTTCAAGGGCACGATCCTGATCGAGCCGAAGCCGCAGGAACCCTCGAAACACCAGTACGACTATGACGTCGCGACGGTCTACGGCTTCCTCAAGGACTTCGGCCTGGAAAAGGAAGTGAAGACCAACATCGAGCAGGGCCATGCGATCCTGGCGGGACACAGCTTCGAGCATGAGATCGCGCTTGCCGCGGCGCTGGGGATCTTCGGGTCGATCGACATGAACCGGAACGACTATCAGTCCGGCTGGGACACCGACCAGTTCCCGAACAACCATGCCGAAAAGGCCGTGGCCTTCCACGAGATCCTGAAGGCGGGCGGATTCACCACCGGCGGCGTCAACTTCGACGCCAAGATCCGGCGGCAGAGCCTTGATCCCGAAGACCTGATCCTGGCCCATGTCGGCGGGATGGACACCTGTGCCCGCGCGCTGAAGGCGGCGGCGGCGCTGATGCAGTCGGGCGAGATGGAGACCGCCGTCAAGGCGCGCTATGCCGGCTGGAACGACCCGAAAGCGCAGGCGATGCTGAACGGCAGCCTGGAGGACGCGGCAGCGCGCGTCATCGCGGAAGGCCTGGAACCGCAGCCGAAATCCGGGCGGCAAGAGCGGCTGGAGAACCTCTGGAACCGCTACGTCTGACACGGTGCCCCGCCCGGAGATCTTCCCCGCGGGGAAGGTTCCGGGCCACCGGGGCCCCGACATCTCGCACCCGGGACCCTGCCATGGACCAGATCGACCGCATCCTGTCCGCCGCGCCCTTCGGGCTGGACAGTGCCGCGCGGGACTGGGTGCGAAGGACACTCGCCGATCTTGACCGGGCAGCGCGTGTCCGGCAGGTGTTCGTCCATATCTGTTTCGGCACCGGGCCGGATGTGGTGGAGCGGATGACCGCCCTTGCCCCCGCCGGGATCACGAAGTTCT
The DNA here is from genome assembly GCA_002280405.1 of Rhodobacterales bacterium 32-66-9. Lineage (GTDB taxonomy): Bacteria > Pseudomonadota > Alphaproteobacteria > Rhodobacterales > Rhodobacteraceae > Tabrizicola. Next base: position 25,217 of record NCDY01000025.1, read on the forward strand.
TCGGGCCTGATGCCGGGGCGGAACTGGACACGCTGGACGCCCTGCGCGCCGAGGCCCGGATACCCTATCTTGTCAGCGCGGATCTGGAAGGCAGCCGGATGAGCCTGCCGTTCGGCGCCGAAGTGCCGAACCCGCTGGCCCTGGCGGCGGTGGACGACGTGCAGGCGTCCGCAACCATCGCCCGGATCATGGCCGAAGAGGCACGGGCGGCGGGGATCAACTGGTCTTTCACGCCGGTCATCGACATCAACGCCCTGTTCCGGTCGCCCATCGTGGCGACGCGGGGGTTGGGCTCGGACCCGGACCGGATCCGGGCGCATGCACTGGCACATATCGGGGCATTGCAGGCGCACGGCGTGGCGGCCACGGTCAAGCACTGGCCGGGCGAAGGGCATGACGACCGGGATCAGCATCTGGTGACGACGATCAATCCGCTGTCGGTCGGGGACTGGCGGGCAACGCATGGCGCGTTGTATGCTGCGGCAATCGAGGCGGGCGTCCTTTCCGTCATGGCGGGGCATATCGCCTTTCCGGCCTATGTGCTGGCGCATGAGCCCGATGCCGGGCTTGAGGCCTGTCGCCCGGCATCGACCTCGCAGCTTCTGAACCAGCGGCTTCTGCGCGGGGAGCTGGGTTTCAACGGGCTGATCGTGTCCGATGCGACGCCGATGGCGGGCCTTGGGGCCTGGGCGCACCGCGATGCGGCCTTGCCCGAAGTGGTCGCTTCGGGCTGCGACATCATCCTGTTTTCCGACGAGCCAGAGGCGGACATCGCCCGCATCGAAGCCGCGCTGGACGATGGCCGACTGACCGAGGCGCGGCTGGAAGAGGCGCTGATCCGGGTGCTGGGCCTGAAGGCATGGCTTGGACTGCACCGGGGCGGGCGCGCCCCGGCGGATCGCTCGAGGCTGTTCGACCCGAAGAGTGCGGGGCTGGCGCAGGCCGTCACCGCGCGCGCGCCAACCCTGGTGAAGGATGTGAACGGGATCATGCCCCTGTCCCCCGAACGTCATCGCCGGGTGCTGGTCTATTCGACCGGCATCGTCACGCCGCTCCATGGCGACGGGCTGCCGATGATCCTGCCCGGGCTTCTGCGCGCCGAAGGCTTTGATGTGACACTTCACGCTTCCGAGGCGCGCCAGGATCAGCGCGATTTCGACCTTGTGCTGTTTCTGATGGGGGAAGAGACACTGCTGACGCGGGGCCGCATCTTCCTGGACTGGAACCGGCTGGCGGGCGGGCTGTTCGGGGCGATGCAGCGGCACTGGCATCAGGTGCCGACCGCGCTGATCTCGTTCGGCTATCCCTATTATCTTTATGACGCCCCCCGGATGCCCTGTGTGGTCAATGCCTATGCCACGATGGACACGATGCAGCGCGCCGTCATCGAGTGCCTGCTGGGCAGGGCACCGTTCGCCGGGCGAAATCCGGTCGATCCCTTCTGTGGCCTGCCCGACGCGCGGTTCTGAACCGCGTGCGGATCGCCGCGGGATCGTGTCTGCATCAAGTCCACACCATTTCGCGCGACCCGAGCCAGAGAGACACAGGATGCGCTGGAAGCAGCGGCGGCCTGCGCGCTGCTCAGATCGAAAGCCGGGTGACCGCGCCCACCGCAGCCGCGCGGCCCGTGCGGCGCGACTGGATCGCCGCGAAGGCGAGCGCGAGGCTCTCCAGGTTCTCGGCTGCCCCGTTCGCCGGTTCGGTGTCATCCTCGATGGCCACCAGAAGCGCGCCCATGGCACCCCGGAAGCCGTCGTTGAACCAGGTTCCCTGCAGCGCGGGCCGGGCAACCCCCTGCGCCGTGGTCAGGGTCACGGCCTGGTGTCCCAGATCCGGGCCGTCGCTGCGCAGACTGCCGCGCGTGCCCGCGATATAGGTCGTGTCGCGCGGACCGAAGGGCGTGGCCCCGTCGAACACCAGCGAGGCCTGACCACCCGCCATCTGCACCAGCACCTGCGCCAGAAGCGGTGCCCGCGCGGTCTGGCCGGTCGCCGCGCCCGCCAGTGCATGGACGGTCTCGGCCCGGCCAGCGACAATGCTGTGCAGGAAGTCGAACCAGTGGATGCCGAAGTCATGCAGGATCAGGTCCTCGATCATCTCGAACGGCGTGCCGACGATCCAGCCGTGGTTCCAGTGGATCGAGACATGGACGCTGATCACCTCTCCGACATGTCCCGCCCGCACCGCCTCGCGCATCCAGGACAGATGCGGTGCCCAGCGGCCATTCTGGTTGACGGCAAGCTTCAGCCCCCGGTCGCGCGCAAGGGACACGAGCCGCCGCCCCTCTGACAGATCCAGGACGAAGGGCTTTTGCGACAGCACATGCTTGCCGGCGCGCAAGGCGGCCTCGATGATCGGAAGCCGGTCTGCGGGGTGCGGCGTGACGTCCACGACGTCGATGGCGGGGTCGCCCAGAACCTCCTGCCAGCGGTCGGTGACCTTCGCGTCTGGCGCAAACGCCGCCGCCTTCGCCTCGGCCCTGGTCCGCGTGCGGTTGCAGATCGCTGCCACTTCCCATCCCGCGGTCCGGTAGGCGTCAAGATGCGCCGACACGATTCCGCCGGCCCCGATCACGCCGATCCGGGGCCGAAAGGCGCGCGGCATCGGCGGCAGGTAGGGCAGGTCCGGGGCCGGAACATCGCCCGGAACGTCCGACTTCAGGGCATAGGCAT
>NCDY01000168.1:0-1281 GCA_002280405.1 Rhodobacterales bacterium 32-66-9
AACGATGCCGCCTGGACGCGTCCAGCGCAGTGCCAAGTCGGTGAAAACACCATACAAGTTGGCATGACCGAAGAGGCTGCGACTATAGCGCTGTCGCTGTGCAGGAGTCAGTTGCACCCGTCCATAGGGTGGGTTTCCGACTACCAGATCGTAGATGGGCCTAGGCGGCTCTTCCAAGGAATCGCATGCCTTGACGAACACCGGAACTTCTCGGCCACTTGCTTTAGCAAGGTCAGAAAGCATGATTTCCAACGCTGTCTGTGACAATCCGGCGGCATAAGGGTCAAGCTCCAGACCAGAAAGCCGGTGGCCAAGCTGCGCCAAGATAAAGGCGGGGTCACTATCTTTGAGGTGCACAAGCATCCGGGCCGCAGCTTCGAGAAGGAACGCGCCCCCGCCACTCGCAGGATCGAGCACGCGGGCTGTTTTCCAGTCGAGTCCGCCCTCATCCGCAAGATCAAGCAATCTCTGGGTTAGGGCAGGAGGTGTGTAGAAAGCGCCCATAGCGCTGCGTTCTCGGCCTGGGAGCAAAGCCGTATAGAGGCTTGTGAGCGCGTGGCAGCCTTCACGGATCGGGAGCTGAGCAGCCATGCGGCCCATCGAATGAGCAAGATGCAGGGCTGTGTCGTCCAGCTCACCAGCTGGGGCCGCAATAGGTGTGCTGAGCCGAAGTCCTGCAACAGCCTGGCTGCCAAAGAACTCGATAGCTTCGCGCGCGAAAAGCGCCGCAAGGCCCGTGCGCTGTCCTTCTGGCACGGTGTCAGCCCATGCTCGGGCCACAACGCGCGCGCGAACAAGCTCTTGTCGAGCTAATCCAAGGTCAGCAGTTTTGTTCCTACGAAGCGGCTTCTCGGAAATGACGGTGATACTCATGCCGACTTCATCCGCACGAGTTGCGGTCTTCCCTGGAAGGGGAGGACGTGGATTTTCTTCTCGTTCTTGCGCGCCTCGGCGATGTCGTAGCTGCTCTGCATCCGCATCAGCGTATCCATGGCCACGCCAAACGCCTTCTCGATCCGCAGGGCCATTTCAGGGGAAAGGCTCGCACGCCCGTTCAGAAGCTTGGACAAAGCAGGTCGGGTCACACCAAGGGCTAGCGCGGCATCCGTGACGGACAGACCAAGCGGTTGGATAACCTCCGTCCAAACAAATCGGCCCGGATGTGAGGGCGCGTTCATCCTAGTTTTCTCGGCCATTGCTATCGTTTTTCCCTCCCGGAAATGACTTTTTCACCGTGCCCTGTAGCGTAACGAGTTACAAGTATGTTCCACTTTTGTTCTT
>NCDY01000168.1:1328-5209 GCA_002280405.1 Rhodobacterales bacterium 32-66-9
CTGCATGTATGGCTCAGTCAGCACAGATCGGCGCAAGACCGCCGCAGATCTGATGGTTATGGGTCTCGTCATGCGCGTCGGATCGTTTTCACACTGACCCGGAAAAGCTGCGCGATCTCGGGCAGAGGCCGCAACTCTTTGTCGCGCATTCGTCGCACCTCGACCTTCTGCGCGGCGGATAGGGCAGGGGGCCTGCCCCCGACGCGGCCACGCTTGCGGGCCGCGTCCAGCCCCTCCTTCGTCCTCTCAGAAATCCGCTCCCGCTCGAACTGGGCGATGGAGGCGAAAACATGAAACACCAGCCGACCGGCGGGCGTGGTGGTGTCGATGTCCTCGGCCAGCGACCGGAAGCCCGCGCCGTGCGCCTGGATGGTGTCCACGATGTCGAGAAGATCACGCAAGGAACGGGCGAGGCGGTCGTACTTGGTGACGGTGATCACGTCGCCCTGGCGCAGTTGATCGAGCAAGCGGTCCAGTTCGGGCCTGCTGCGCGCCGTGCCGGTGATCTTGTCGGCGAAGATCCTCTCGGCACCCGCTGCCTTCAGGGCGTCGAGCTGGCCGTCCAAGTTCTGGTCCTCTGTGCTGACGCGGGCGTATCCGATGATCATGCCGCACTGTGCCAAAACCCTCCCAAAACCGCAAAGGTTTTGTCACTGGTTTTTGTCCAGCCTAAACCCTTGATGCGGGGCAGGGCAGGAGGGCAGGGACAGAAACGACCGTTATCGCACATGAAGTTGCGCCCAAAGAAAACGACGAGGGTAACACCACTTTCCGCGAATTGCGGGGGTCCGGGTTTACGAACCAGCCGCGAGGGCTTCGATCACACGGCATCCGGCCACGACGCCGCGCCCGCACTCCTTGACCATGCGGGACAGTTCTTCGCGCAAGTTCAGAAGACGGGCAATCCGGCTCTCCACCTCGGCAAGCTGCGCCTGGGCGATGCGGCTCGCATCCTCGCATGAGGCTTCTGGCTGCTCCTGAAGTGCCAGAAGTGCGCGCACCGCTGCAAGGTCGAACCCGAGTTCACGGGCATGACGAACGAACCCAAGACGGCGGGCATCAACCTCGGTGTAGCTGCGCCGCCCGTTCTCTTGACGGGCTGGCACCGGCAGGACACCGATGCGCTCATAGTAGCGGATAGTTTCAATGTTCACGCCCGCGTGACGGGATAAATCCCCAATCTGCATGTTTTCGCCTTGCTCCTGTAGTTACTACAGGATGTAGCATGAATTAACTGCAAGATCGAGGAAGCACCAATGGACGCAGCAACTGCCACCATCCGCTATCAAGTCACTGGCATGGACTGCGCTTCCTGCGCTGCAAAGATAGAGGGTGCGGCCCGTAAAGTCGAAGGTGTCGATGATGTGAAGGTGTCGATTGCGTCACAGATCATGACGCTCATGGTCGATGATCCGGCGCGTCGGCTTCCGGCACTCGAAAGCGCGGTGACCGGCCTTGGCTACCAGCTCGACCGCATGAGCGAGCCGAGAGCGGCCGGGGCGACGGCTGATGAGGACGACGACAAGATCCCTGACCTGTCGCATGTGACCCCAGCCTACAAGCGCGCGCTATGGATCGTGGTGTTGCTCAATATCGGCTATGGCATGGTGGAGATCGTCGGCAGCTTCTTGGCGGGGTCGCAGGCGCTGCAAGCCGACTCGCTCGACTTCATCGGTGACGGCCTGATCTCATTTCTGGGGCTGTTGGCTGTCGGATGGGGCCTTGCCGCCCGTGCCAAAGCGGCGCTGTTGCAAGGCATTTTCCTCGCGCTCCTCGGCCTAGGCGTTATCGGCTCGACGGCCTACCGTGTCTTCGTGGAGCATGAGCCGCAGACCCTGCTCATGGGCGGCTTCGCGCTCGTGGCCTTCTTCGTCAACGTGGCCGCAGCCCTGGTGCTGATCCCGCACCGAAAGGGCGATGCCAACATGCGTGCTGTCTGGCTGTTCTCGCGCAACGACGCGATCGGCAACCTCGCCGTAGTGGTCGCGGCGGTGCTGGTGTGGTGGTTCTCCTCGCCCTGGCCAGACCTCGTGGTCGCCTTTGCCGTCGCGGGCCTGTTTCTGCAGTCGGCGTGGTCGATCATCCGCGATGCGCGCTCCGATCTCGCACAGGCGCCGCAAGCGTGAGGGCGGGAGCTGCCGTGTCGCTGGTCGTCTTCGGGTCCGCGTTCGATTTGGCCGGCAAAGCCTGGGCGCGGGCTGCGCTCGAACCCTACGCCGCACCGCTCGACTTCCTGCCCCTCGTGTCACTGCGCCTAAGCTTCAACGAAGGTGTGTCGTTCAGCATGTTCGCGTCCGAGAGCGAAGGCGCGCGGCTGGTCTTGCTCGCCCTGACAGGCCTACTAACGCTCGCGCTTGGCGTCGCGGCCCTCCGCTCGCAACGTTGGCAGCGCGCAGGCTTATCGCTGATTGTAGCCGGTGCCTTGGGCAACCTGATCGACCGGGCCGCGCGCGGCTCGGTGACCGACTTCCTGGGACTGCACTTCGGGGAATGGTATCCCTTTGTGTTCAACCTCGCTGACGTGTGGATTTCGCTCGGCGTGGTGGTGCTGGTCATCTCGCCGTACTTCAGTAAGAACGGCCCCCACGCACTCAAAACTGTCAGCTCCTCGGGCGAATCCGCGCCATTCCCGGCTGGAAAGCCGTAGCGGAACTTCAGTTCGCACAGACAAGCATACTCTGATCGCCTAAAGTTCCCATCCGAGATCCCTGTCTCGTTCGCGCTGCCGTTCCAGTTCAAGCTGCCGCTTGCGCTCGTCCTCCAGCTCGCGCTGCTGCTTTTGCTGGTTGTCTGGCTTCCCGCGCCCAAGCGCCTGATTGAGGCGGTCGCGAATATCTTGCCGCGCCCCCTGCCCCTCGATGACCTCCTGCTCCGCCCCCAAATCACGCCCGGCAATCCGCGCCAGCCGCTGCCTGACCTCCTCCTGGTCCAACTCCTTCGCCTGCCGCCCTGCGGCAGCGCGCAAAGCCGCCAGACCGGCACTGACATGGCCCTGCCCCTCTTCACGGGCCTCGGCCCAGGCGTCACGCGCCAGGTCCAGCCGCTCGCGCATTTCCGCAAACATGACCTTGGCTTGACGAACCGCATGCACCCGCGCACCCCGCTGGGTCAGCGGTTCATAGTCTCGACCCTCGGCCCCGGCGGCGAATTGTTCGCGGCGCTCGATGGCATTGGCGGCGGGGCCAAGCTTCAGCTCCGGCTCGCGGTCCAGCTCCTCGGCCTTCAGCACATCGCCCAAGGATAGCGCCTCTTCGCGCTGCACCTCCAGGGACCGATGATCGACGCGCTCCTGCTGTCCTGCCAGCTCGAGGGCGTGGTTCTGCAGCTCGGCCCAAACCCCGCGCATGGCCTCGATCTCCGGTCCGCCGGTGCTGGCGGCATCGAGAATGCGGGTTTTGTCGGTCAGCCCCTCGGCGGACAGGACGCGGGTGGTGGTCAGAATATGGGCGTGATGATTGCGCTGATCGCCCTCGCGGTGCGGGGCATGGATCGCCACGTCTGCCGCCACGCCATAGCGCTCGACCAGCTGCGCGGCGAAGGCCCGCGTGATCTCGATCCGGGCCGCGTCCGATATTTCGGACGGCAAGGCCAGCTCCCATTCGCGGGCGGTCACCGAATTGGACCGGGTCTCGCGCGCCTCGGCTGCGTTCCACAGCGCGGCGCGGTCCTGCGCCCATTCAGGGGCAGTGGCGGGGGCGAGAATGAAACAGGCTTCGACCCCGCGCTTGGCAGTGTAGTCGTGCATGCGTCCCTCCCGGTCGCACGCGATGACAGAGGCCGGCCGATAGGCCGCCGCCGCCGTGGGGGATCGCCCGGGCCGGAGAGCTTGGCGCCGCCGAGGCTGATCGAGTGCATCGAGTCAAGGCCGGGCTTCTGCGATA
>NCDY01000026.1 GCA_002280405.1 Rhodobacterales bacterium 32-66-9
AAGTTCATGGACGTGCGGCGCATGACCGTCGGCATGGCCAACTGCATCGTGCAGCGCGTCAGCTACACCGCCGACCTAGGATATGAGATCTTCTGCGACCACATGTCGGTCCGCCACCTGTGGGATGTGCTGTCGGCGGCGGGCAAGGACCTTGGCATGCGCCCTTTCGGGATGCGGGCGATGATGTCCTTGCGGCTGGACAAGTGGTTCGGCTCCTGGGGACGCGAGTTCTCGCCCGACTACACTCCGGCGGAAACCGGCCTCGACCGCTTCATCGCCTGGAACAAGCCCGCCGACTGGATCGGCAAGGCCGCCGCGACGAAGGAAAAGGCGGAAGGGCCGAAGCGCAAGCTGGTGTCGATCATCGTGGATGCCAAGGACGCCGATGTCGTGGCATGGGAGCCGATCTGGCTGGACGGTTCCGTCGTCGGCTGGTGCACAAGCGGCGGCTACAGCCACTGGACCGGCAAGTCGGTGGCGCAGGGCTTCATCCCGGCTGACCGGGTGCAGGACGGGCTGGAACTCGAGGTGGAAATCCTTGGCGAGCGCCGCCCGGCGCGGGTGCATCTGGCAGCTCTGTGGGACGACGGAGGCCGGATGCGCGGTTGAGAGCCTTGACAGGCTGGCCGCGTCCGCCAGACTGCCCTGATGCCCCCCGTCGTGCATATTCTGATCCTCGCTGCCGGGGCCTCATCCCGGATGCGGGGGGCTGACAAGCTGCTGCAAAGCCTGGACGGCAAGCCGATCCTGCGGCGGGTGGCAGAGGCGGCGCTTGCCACCGGCGCGCCGGTCAGCGTGGCTCTTCCGGTCGGCGCGAAAGCCCGCCGGTTTGCGCTTTCCGGTCTTGGCGTGAAGGTCGTCGAGGTCGCCGACGCGACGCTTGGCATGTCGCGGTCGCTTGTCCGGGGGGTTGCGGTGATCGCGGCGGGGAAAGCCGGTCCCGAGGACGGGATCATGATCCTGCCGGCAGACATGCCGGACTTCACGGCAGAGGCGCTGGCGCGGCTTGTCGCGTGCCATGCCGAGGAGCCGCAGTGGATATGGCGCGGTGGGACCGAACATGGCCAGGCCGGTCACCCGACCATCTTCCCGCGCGATCTGTGGCCGGCGCTGCTGGCCGTGACCGGGGACGAAGGCGGGCGGTCTGTGGTGCAGGCGCAACGCGAACGGGTCAGGATTCTGCCTCTGCCCGGCAAGATGGCCACACTGGACCTGGATACCCCCGAAGACTGGGCGGCCTATCTTGGCCGCCCGGCTTGATCGCCTGCGACCAGAACCTTCGCCTCATGCGCCTTCAGCGACAGCCGCGCCGCCGGGAAGGCGTCGGCGTTCAGGGCGAGTTCGGGGAAGAGATCCAGCACTTCGCTGCGCGCCGCCTGATCGAGGGCGGACAGGGTCCGCTCCGCCGGCTGGAAGCTTTCGGTCCAGATACCGTCCGACAGCACGATTTCGTGCCTATCAAAAAGGATGTGAACATATGTCACCCCGTCGACCGGCACCGCCCTTGTGACCTCTGCCAGACCGACCAGATACTTGGCCGGGACCAGAACTTCGCTTTCGCCAAAGTACATCTCGGCCCGCGCGCCCTCGATCAGCACGCGGTGTTGCGGCGACACCAGCATCGAGCGTTCCGGTCCCGCCGCCCCCAGCGCACCGCGGCCGATGCGGATCGGGTGCAGTTCGGGGCGGGCCTGTAGCTCGAGACGCGAAAGTCGGCGCTGGCCGACCCAGCGCAGGGGTTGCGCCCCGTTGTCCCGGGTCAGCACCATTTCGCCAGGCTGCAAAGCCTCGACCGCGACCTCACCTCGCGCGGTCATGATCCGGGTGCCCGGGGTGAAGCAGACGATCACCAGGCTTTCGATGTCGGTGAAGGTCAGCGTGCCAATGACCGGAAAGGCCGGACCAGGCCCGAAGAAGGTGATCGTGCCGTTCTCGCCGTTCAGCGGATCATAGGTCACATCGATCCGTGTCCAGCCGAAGCCGGTGATGTCGACCGTCAGGGTATCGTTGTCGGCGCCGCTGTTGCCGCCATCCACCGATTCCGCGCCAAGGACATCGTTCAGCGCGCCGGTGTAGCTGACAAAGATCCGATCCTGATCGGCACCGCCGAACAGTTGGTCCGTCCCGGAGCCACCGTAAAGGCTGTCCTGTCCGGTGCCGCCGACAATGGTGTCGTTATTGGCCCCGCCGTAAAGACGGTCATTGTCCGCGCCACCATAGATCAGATCGTTGCCCGTACCGCCGATGACCGTGTCGTCGCCAGCATCACCGAACAGCGAGTCCGATCCGCCAATTCCATCGATCGAGTCGTTGCCGTCTCCGCCGTAGATCACGGTCGTATAGACATCGTTGCCTTGGTAATTTTCGCTAAGGCCACCGATCAGTATGTCGCCGAATCTCGACCCGAAGATGCCGTCGATCGTGCCGTCGGTGATATCTCCAGCCGCGTAGCCCCCGCTCAACGAGCTGTTTTGAATGTCGACGTATACCTCTGCGTTGGAATCCCTGTAGTCGAAATAGTCCATCTGAGCGCCGCCAGAGAGGGTGTCGTTGCCGTCGCCGCCCGCCAGCGTGTCGTTTCCGTCATTGCCGAACAGGGAATCGTCCCCCGCACCGCCGCCGATCCAGTCTTCCCCAGTTCCACCCCGCAGGGTGTCGACCCCAGCCCCGCCATACAGCGAGTCGCGTTCGGCGCCGCCGTCCAGCAGGTCGTTGCCGTCATCGCCATAAAGGGTATCGTCGGCTGCGTCGCCAAAAAGCTGGTCGCCGTCGTTCCCGCCGAACAGCTGGTCGACATCATCCCCGCCAAGCAGGGTGTCGGCACCAACACCGCCAAACAGACTGTCGACGCCAAGGCCGCCATACACGCGGTCGGTCCCGGCGTCGCCATACAGCGTGTCCGCGCCCGCATCGCCATAAAGCGAATCGGTGTCGTTGCCGCCATAGATGCGATCGCCGTCGTTGCCGCCGAAAATGGTGTCGTTGTTGTTGTCGCCGTAAAGCGTGTCCAGCCCGTCATTGCCGAACACGCTGTCGGTGCCGTCACCGCCATACACGAGATCATTGGCCGTCAGTCCGCGCAGTATGTCACTGCCGCCGTTGCCATAGATCACATCGTTGAAGTTGCCAGCAACGTCGCCGACAAGACTGTCGGCACCGTTGCCGCCGGTAAGTGTTGCCATCCTCTTCGTCCCTCTGCCTCAGCGACGCCCAGCCCTGGTTTTTTTCCAAACTCTGGCCTGACAGCGAAGGGTCAACGCCTGTTGACCGCGCAGCATTCCAGACTTGGTGGCTACCGTCGTCCACTCATACACTTCACATCCTAACGGAATACTACAGGTTGATCACTCAGAAGGCTAGGCCAGCGGCCTCAGATTCCGTGATCGTGCGCCGCGATTGGCCATACGTCGCCCGTCCCGCCGAGGTCTTGAGCTCCGGGAACAGCTCAAGGATCTCCAGCCGCTGCGCGTTGCCGATCCCCTTCAGCGAAGTGTCGTCGGGATGGAAGGTCTCGGTCCAGACACCATTGCTGAGAACCACTTCGTGCCGGTCGCACATGAAATGGATGTAGGTCGTGCCGCTTGACTGCACGGTATGCACCCCCTGCGCGGCCAGATGCTTGGCCGCGACCAGAACTTCCCGTTCGCTGTAGCGCACCGAAACCCTAGAATTGGTGACCAGCACGCGATGGTTCGGCGACACCATCATGTCGCGTTCCGGAAGGCCCTTGCCCAGCGAGCCCTGCTGGATGAAGACCGGAAGCAGATGCGGATCGGCCTGGAAGTCGTGCAGGAACATCTGCGTCTTGCCAACCCAGCGCACGGACTGGATCCCGTTGTCGCGGGTCACCACGCGGTCGCCCGCCGAGATCATCTCGACCGGAACCTCGCCGCGCTGCGTGGTGATCAAGGTTCCCGGGGTAAAGCAGGGTGTGGCGCGCGGAGCGGTCCCGGCCTTCGTCTCCGGCAATTCAAACCCGTTCTGCATCATGATCCTGCACTTTCCGCGGCCGGCACCTTTGCCACCCGAAACCCGGCAGTGCCCCAAGCCTGAATAGCCTTCCCGCCGGGGGTGAGAAAAGCGGAAAATTCTTTGTAAACAAGGTGAAAAAGGGCACGATTCAGCCAAAGCGTGCATCGGCGCGCGCCTGGTTGTCACCCGCCCGCCCGGTCCGGCATGAGGGGCGCCAGATCACCGGTGGCTAAGGCCTTTGCGCACAACCTGTTTCAATTTAGACGTGCATTCCCAGCGTGGCTTCACCCGATGAGCGTCAGATCGCCATGCAACCGGATGTTGATCGGCGTCCGACCGCGCAGGCCAGCAAATGTCCGGGTGCCCCGCGCAGCAGTGTTTCCGCAATCGGCAGTAACTGCATGGCTTGGGCCGGACTGGACTGCATCCGGCGCAGGCCAGACCGAATCGACTGGGGTCGCGACCGATCCGGGATGAGTGGTGCCCGAGGCGAGACTCGAACTCGCAAGCCTTGCGGCGGAGGATTTTGAGTCCCCTGCGTCTACCATTCCACCACTCGGGCCACCGGCGGCAGATGTAGAACCAGCCGGGCGCGGCGTCAATGCAGGGTCAGAGCGCGTCGGTCCGAAACGTGTCGCAATCGGCCATCTGGCCTGACTGGAGCCCGGTCATGAACCAGCGTGACCGCTGTTCCGAGGTGCCGTGGGTGAAGGTATGCGGCATCGGGCGCTGGCCCGCATTGCGTTGCAGCGTGTCGTCGCCGATCTGACGGGCGGCGTTGACCGCCTCTTCCAGATCGCCGCGTTCGACCACCCCCAGCGTCTGCGCCGCCTCGCGCGCCCAGATGCCGGACAGGCAGTCGGCCTGCAATTCGATCCGAACCGAGATCGCGTTCGATTCCTGCTCGCTGACCTGCTGGCGGAGCTCGTTTGCCTGACCGAGGATGCCAAGCTCGTTCTGGATATGGTGGCCGACTTCATGCGCAACCACATAGGCCGCGGCAAAGTCTCCGTTCGCTCCCAGACGCCTGGTCAGCGTGGTGAAGAAAGCGGTGTCGAGGTAGACCTTCCTGTCCGCCGGGCAGTAGAACGGTCCGGTCGCCTCGGACGCGCCGCCGCAAGCCGAGCGCGTGCCATCCTTGAACAGGACAAGCGTGGCAGGGCGGTAGGATCGGCCGAGTTGGTCCTGGAAGACACGGGTCCAGATTTCCTCGGTATCGGCCAGGACGACCGAGACGAAATCGCCCTCGGCCTGGTCTTCGGCAGTCAGTTCGACCGGGGCGCCGGTCGAGGCGGTGCCATCGATGGTGCCGAGAAGCTGACTGGGATCGACCCCAAGAAACATCGCGATGAGAACGACGATGATTGCCCCCGCCCCGCCGATCCCCGCGATCTGCCCACCGCCCCCGCCCGCGCGGCGGCGGTCTTCGATGTTGGAACTTTGCCTGCGACCGCGCCACTGCATCCTGTCACCCCTTCATCGCACCGCCGTTCACGCCGGAAAACCGGACCACACCCCGCAAAAGCAAGGCCTTTGCCTGCAGGGTCGCGAACCCTGAACCATCTTGCCCAGGGCCTCGTCGGAAATCCTAGCGCCAGCAGGCCGATACCGGAAGCCGGAAAGCACGGCTTCGGGCGCTGGCCGTCCCGCCCCCTTTTCCTCGGGCGTGCCCGGGCCTATGGTCGCTTGGCAGCCTGCTTCAGCACGAGAACCGAAATGTCCCTGTCCCGTCCGATCCTGATTCTTCTGGCCACCCTGGGCTCGGCTGCCCTGCTTGGCGGGGCCTTTGCCTTCGAATATGTCGGCGGGCTCGCGCCATGCCAGTTGTGCATCTACCAGCGTTGGCCCCATGCGGCGGCGATCGTGATCGGCCTTGTCGCACTGGCGACCGGCTGGCGCGGACTGGCCTGGCTTGGCGGGCTGGCAGCCCTGACCACCGCGGGCGTCGGCGTCTTCCATGTCGGCGTCGAGCAAGCCTGGTGGGAAGGTCTGGCCACCTGCACTGCGGGCTCGATCGAGGGCATTTCGACTGCCGACCTCCTGGATCCGTCGAAGGACGTCGCCGCAGTGGTGCGCTGCGACGAGATCGCATGGTCACTGCTGGGGGTTTCCATGGCAGGGTGGAACGCGATCCTGTCGCTGGCCCTTGCCGGCCTCTGGCTCAAGGCGGCACGCACCCTCTGATCCCGATCCCGACCGTCCCGCGCCGGACAGTGCCGGCATCGGGACCGCCTTGCTGAACGCCCCCCGTACGAATTCCTGAAAGGCGCAAACAGACGGGCTGGTTGCGCGATGTTGCTCAACCGTCGGCGCGTGGCGAACGACCGAAAAGCCGGGCGTGTTCCTGGATTGCGAAGCGGTCGGTCATCCCGGCGATATAGTCGGCCACAACGCGGGCCAGGCGCGTCTCATCCGGGGCCGCCGCCACGTCCGGCTGCCATTCGGGGGGCAAGAGCTTGGGGGCGTGCAGGAACAGCGGGAAAAGATCGTCGATGATCCGCGTGACCTCGGCCCTGACCGCCATCACGCTGGGCGCGCGATACATGCGCTGAAAGAGAAAGCTGCGCACCGCCTTGAGGTCCTGATAGAGCGGTTTCGAAAAGCGGATGACCGTCGTGCCCATCTGGCGGATGTCATCGACGGTCCTCGGCTGCGCGCTGGTCAGGCGGTTCTGCGCGACCGCGATCACATCCTCGACCATGCGGCCGAAAACGCGGCGCAGGGCCTCGTGGCGGCGGCGCATCCTTTCCAGACCGGGGTAAGTGCGGTCCACCTCGTCAAAGGCGGGGCCGGTGACGGGCAGCTGCATCAGGTCGTCCTCGGTGAACAGGCCAGAGCGCAGGCCGTCGTGCAGATCGTGGTGCGAGTAGGCGACATCGTCGGCGATGGCGGCCACCTGCGCCTCGGCGCTGGCATGGGTATCCAGGCCAAGATCCCACTGGGCATTGACCTCGGTCAGGGCATAGGCGAGCGGCCCATCGCGCTTAGGGTCGGCGTTCGGGCCAAGGACCGGACCATTGTGTTTTGCAATGCCTTCAAGAGTTTCCCAGGACAGGTTCAAGCCGTCGAAATCAGCGTAGTGGCGTTCGAGCCGGGTCACGATCCGCAGCGCCTGGGCGTTGTGGTCAAAGCCGCCATGGGGCGCCATGAGGCGTTCCATCGCGTCCTCGCCGGTATGGCCGAAAGGCGTGTGGCCCAGATCATGCGCCAGGGCGACCGCCTCGGCCAGATCGGTGTTGAGGCCAAGCACGCCTGCGATGGTGCGGGCGACTTGCGCCACCTCGATCGTATGGGTCAGGCGGGTGCGGTAGTAGTCGCCCTCGTGTTCGACGAAGACCTGCGTCTTGTGCTTGAGCCTGCGGAACGCGCTGGAATGGATGATCCGGTCCCGGTCGCGCTGAAAGGGCGAGCGGAACGAGGACAGCCTTTCGGGCCAAAGCCTGCCGCGGCTGGCATCGGGTTGGCAGGCGAAAGGCGCGAGCATCGGGCTGTCCTTGTTCCGAACCGTCGGGTTCCATATATTCATCGCAACACCGGATGGATACGGGAACAGCCATGGAACTCACGCTGCCGCCGAAAGTGACCGCACCCAAGGTGACGGACCGGGCCTTCGCCCGGCTGGCCGAGATCGCCGAGGCGACGGGCCAGGTGAAACCCTTGCGCGTCGCCGTCGATGGCGGAGGGTGTTCGGGGTTCCAGTATTCGATCACTCTCGACGACCCGGCGCCGGACGACCTCGTTCTGGAGAAAGGCGGGCAACGGGTGCTGGTCGATCAGGTCAGCCTGCCGTTCCTGGCCAATGCCGTGATCGATTTCACCGACGAGCTGATCGGGGCGCGTTTCGTGGTGGAAAATCCCAACGCAAAGTCAAGCTGCGGCTGCGGGACCAGTTTTTCGCTGTGAACCCTCGCCCTTTGCGGGAGCCGGGCTAACTTTGTTGCGCTGCAGCAAAGGGAGGCGACATGCGGGTCTTGATGCTGGGATCGGCACCGATGGCGGCAGAGGCGCGGGACTGGCCGCGCGCGCCGTTCGATCTGGTGCTGGCAATCAACAACGCCTGGCGCATCCGCGCGGACTGGGACGTGGCAATCCACCCGCATGATTTCGCCGTTGAGCGCCGCGCCAAGGCCGGACCGGGCCAGCGTGTCGTAACGGAAACGGAGTTCGTGCCGGCCCAGAACTCTTTCGGCGGCTTTGTCTACGCTGGCGCAACAATGGCCTTTACCGCCGCATATTGGGCGCTTTACGCTTTGCAGCCAAAGGTGATCGCGGTCTATGGCTGCGACATGCATTATCCGGCGACGGGTCCGACGCATTTCTATGGCACCGGGGCTCCGGACCCGTTGCGCGCCGACATCACCCTGCGGTCGCTTGAGGCCAAGGCGGCGCGGCTGATGGTGCTGGCGGCACGGGTCGGCTGCGCCATGGTGAACCTGTCGCGGGGACCCTCGCGGCTGGTGTTTCCCCGCGCATCGCGCGAGGCGTCGGCGCACGCCAGTCCCCTGCCCTGGTGTCCGGACCTTGCCGCCGAGGCGCTGGCGCGGGAAGCGGAGCTTGGCTATCTGGTGCCCTCGGGTCGCTACTGGGAGGAGACGGATCGTTTCGATCCGCGGAAGCTGAGCGCGGTGGATGCGCTGTGGCTGCAGGCCGCGACACGGCGCTTGCGGCAGACGGCTTGAGCCTGCGGGCATCGGGGCCTAGGCTCGCGGAAACCGGAAGGGCCAGGCGATGAAACTCGCGACGTTCAACATCAACGGGATCAAGGCCCGTATCGAGGCCCTGCCGGCCTGGCTGGCCGAGACGGCACCCGACCTCGTGTGTCTGCAGGAGATCAAGTCGGTGGACGAGGCCTTCCCGCGCGAGGTGTTCGAGGCGCTGGGCTATCAGGTCGAGACGCACGGCCAGAAGGGCTTCAACGGGGTCGCGATCCTGTCGAAGCTGCCCTTGTCGGACCTGCGGCGGGGGTTGCCGGGGGATGACGGCGACAGCCAAGCGCGGTGGATCGAGGCGGTGGTGGATGCGGGGGACAAAACGGGGCGGCCGGTCCGGGTCTGCGGGCTCTACTTGCCGAACGGCAACCCGGCCCCGGGGCCGAAGTATGACTACAAGCTGGCCTGGATGGCGCGGATGGAGGTCCGCGTGCGGGACCTGTTGGCGGCGGAAGACTCGTTCGTCTGCCTGGGGGACTTCAACGTGATCCCGCAGGCGGCAGATGCGGCAAAGCCGGAGGCCTGGCGGACGGATGCGCTGTTCCTGCCTGAAAGCCGGGCGGCACTGCGGCGGATGGTGAACTTGGGGCTGACCGATGCGGTGCGGGTCCGCCAGCCCGGTCCGGGGGTCTACACGTTCTGGGATTACCAGGCAGGAGCCTGGGAGCGCAACAATGGCATCCGGATCGACCATGTGATGCTGTCACCCCAGATCGCCGACCGGCTGGAGGCGGTCGGAATCGACAAGGCCGTGCGGGGCGGCGAAAAGCCGAGTGACCATGTCCCGGTCTGGGTCAGGATCGCCGCCTGACTCGCAACCGTCCACACCGGACGCGGTCAAGGGTCTATCGTTTCCAACGGGTTGGCGGGCCGCATTCATGTGGACTTAACCCTGTTGCGGCCCATCGCGGGGACCAGAGCCGAAGGGTCCCGGGTCTGCGCGACGGGCGCGGTCAGAACCTGGGCTGGTCCGTCCGGGTGACGTCGTGGCCGTAAAGCCAGTCGAAGCGCGACAGCATCGCCCCCGGAGAAAGCCGTCCCAGAAGCCGCAGGCCGGTGTGGCCGATCAGCCGAGGCAGGCCCGACAGATGGTAGGCGCGGGCATTGGCGTTGGCGGCGGCGACGATGCGGGTGGTGCGGGGCTTGCGCTGCTCCTGATAAGCGGCGAGTGCGGCCGCGGCGCTGTCGTGGGTGGCCAGCGCCCGGGCCAGCACCCAGGCATCCTCCAGCCCCATGCAGGCCCCCTGCGCGAGAAAGGGGAGCGTCGGATGCGCGGCGTCGCCAAGGATCGCCACCCCGCCCTGCCCCATCGGTCGTACCCAGGTCCGGGCGACCTCGTGACGGAACAGGCCCCAGAGCCAGGGGTCCTCGACCGCGTCCAGCCAGCCTCTCACCCGGGGCGAGAACCCGGCAAAGGCGAGCCGGAGGTCCATGCTGTCGTCCCGAAGCGTCCAGCTTTCCTCTGCCCACTTCGCGCGCTCTTCCACCGCCACGATGTTGCGCATCGATCCGCCGCGCAGCGGATAGCTGACCAGATGGCGACCCGGGCCCATGTGCAGCTCGGCCACCGGAGCGTCCGTCCGGTCGGCGGGGACGACGGCGCGCCAGGCGACTTGCCCGGTGAAGAAGGGCGCAGCCGGCCCGTTCAAGGCCGCGCGGATCCGGGAATGCAGACCGTCCGCGCCAATGAGGAGTGGGGTCTCGATACGCTCGCCTCGGTCCAGCAGCAAGGCAGGATGCGCACCGGAAAGATCGACCGTCTCGATCCGCGACAGAAGGCGCAGCGTCACCCCGGCATCTTGCGCACCCTTGAGCAGCAGGCCGATGAGATCGGCGCGGTGCAGGAAGTGATAGCCCTGGTCGGGGCGCAGGCGGGCGAGGTCCAGCCGGGTCACCGGATCTCCGGTCGGACCGTCGATCAGGACGATCGCCCCGGCCCGGGTCGAGGCCGCGTCTAGCGCCCCATGCAGCCCGAGGGCGCGCAGCACGCAGGCGCCGTTCGGCGAGATCTGCAGGCCAGCCCCCACGTCGCGGATCGCGTCGGCCTGTTCCAGGACGGTCACCGCGGCCCCGCGCAGGGCCAGCGCCCGCGCCACCGCAAGGCCCGCGACGCCTGCGCCGACGACGATGACCGACTGACCGATGAGACTCATTCCCGCGCCTCCGACGTGACAACGCCGGACCAGCGGCCCGGCGTCAAGGACGCAGACTGTCGCGGGGGCGCCTCACTCGTCGCGGTGGACCTTTTCGCGGCGTTCATGCTTTTCCTGGGCCTCGAGCGTCATGGTGGCGATCGGCCTGGCGTCAAGACGTTTGAGACTGATCGGCTCCCCGGTCACTTCGCAATAGCCGAATTCGCCGTTGTCGATCCGGCGGAGCGCGGAATCGATCTTGGCGACCAGCTTGCGCTGCCGGTCGCGGGTCCGAAGTTCCAGTGCGCGGTCCGTCTCTTCGGAGGCACGGTCGGCGATGTCGGGGACATTGCGGGCGCTATCTTGCAGGGAATCGATCGTCTCGGCCGACTGGTCCAGCAATTCCTGCTTCCAGATCAGAAGCTTGCGCCGGAAATATTCAAGCTGTCGGTCGTTCATGAAGGGCTCGTCCTCGGCGGGACGGTAATCGTCGGGCAGGAAAACCTCGGCCTTCATCGAAACACTCTCCTTGGCGCCGGATCGCTCCGACAGGTGGGCTTCTGTCATGGACGCGCTCCTGTTGCGGGGGCGTTTATCGCAAGGTCCGGCCAATGTCACTAGCGGTTGCGAGATTTTGTGGGCATGGGTAGGGTTTGTCGAAGGCCGGGAAACAGGATGTTGAAACTGTGATGAAATTCGGCACCACCGAGACCTATGTGGCGGCAGACGATCTGGCGATTGCGGTGAACGCGGCGGTCACGTTGCAACGACCGCTGCTGGTCAAGGGCGAGCCGGGAACGGGCAAGACGGAACTGGCGCGCCAGGTTGCGGCGGTGCTGGGGCTGCCGCTGATCGAATGGCATGTCAAATCCACAACCAAGGCACAGCAGGGGCTTTACGAATACGACGCGGTCGGCCGCTTGCGCGACAGCCAGCTTGGGGATGCGCGGGTGCATGAAGTGCGGAACTACATCCGCAAGGGCAAGCTGTGGCAGGCCTTCGAGGCCGAGACGCGCGTTGTCCTGCTCATCGACGAGATCGACAAGGCGGATATCGAGTTTCCCAATGACCTGTTGCAGGAGCTCGACCGGATGGAGTTCCACGTCTATGAGACCGGCGAGATGGTCGCAGCACGGCACCGGCCGGTGGTGATCATCACCTCGAACAACGAAAAGGAATTGCCGGACGCCTTTTTGCGGCGGTGCTTCTTTCACTTCATCCGGTTTCCGGATGCGGACATGCTGGCGGCCATCGTGCGGGTGCATTTCCCGAACATCAAGGCGCAGCTGCTGGCGGCGGCGCTGACCCAGTTCTACGAGCTGCGCGAGGTTCCGGGGCTGAAGAAGAAGCCCTCGACCAGCGAGGTTCTGGACTGGTTGCGGCTGCTTCTGGCCGAGGATCTGGACCCCGAAGATCTCCGCGCGGACGCGAGATCCGCCCTGCCGCGGCTGCATGGCGCGCTGCTGAAGAACGAGCAGGACGTGCAGCTGTTCGAGCGGCTGGCGTTCCTGTCACGGGGGCAGAGATAGCGGCGGGACGAATCGTGCCGGGCCCCGGGGCGCGGCGTTCGCCGGGCCCGGGGCATGTCGGATTTGTAACATTCCGTGAGGGTGCGGGATACATCCTGCGGCGCAGATCACTTTAACCGCGAGGGGTAGTGTTTGGAAACTTTGTGGTTTTTCGCGAATTGACTTGCAGGGGCTGCGGGCCGGACACTTTGACTGCGCCCGGCCGCGAGGGCGCGTCTCAGACTGGTCCAGCCGATGCGCCTGCCCGTTCTTCTTGCCGCGCTGAGCGTGGTATCCGCCTGCGGCGGTGTCGCCCAGGTGACCAAAAGCGGCGCAACCGCCGAGGTCGGCGTGGGCTTCGGCTCTGCCGTCGGGAATCGCGGTGCCGTGGCCCCGGTGGTCGGGTCGTCGCTGACGCGGGATTTCATGGACCTGACCTTCGCGATGGAAAGCGGGCAGGAGTTGCAGATCTTCAGCCGGTTCGAAGGGCCGGTGACGGTGGCGATGACGGGCAAGGTTCCGGCAACGGCGGCGCAGGATCTGGGGGCGCTGATCGCGCGGCTCCGGTCCGAGGCGGGGATCGAGATCTCGCCGACCACGGGGCCTGCGACGATCACGGTGGAATTCGCCAGCCGGGCCGACCTGCGCAGGCTGGCCCCGACGGCGGCCTGTTTCGTGGTGCCGAACGTGGATTCGCTGGCGGAATACCGGCGACTGCGGGGGCAGGATGCGGTGGACTGGGCCCTGGTCACCCGGCGCGAGCGGGCGGCGGTGTTCATTCCGGCCGATACCAGCCCGCAGGAAGTGCGCGACTGCCTGCATGAGGAACTGGCGCAGGCGCTGGGACCGCTGAACGACCTTTACCGGCTGTCGGACAGTGTCTTCAACGACGACAACTTCCAGTCGGTGCTGACCGGTTTCGACATGGAGATCCTGCGGCTGACCTATTCCCCGCGGCTGGTGAGCGGGATGAGCCGCGAGGAGGTCGCGGCGCGGCTGGGGACTTCGGCAGCGCTCGACAGCGGCCAATCGACCGACTGGACCCGGGCGATCGAGCTGGCGCTGGGGCGGGGCGGGTCGCAGGCGGCGCGGAAAGCCTCGGCCGAGCGCGCGCTGGCGCTGGCGCAAGCGGCGGGATGGCAGGACGGCCGGCTTGCGTTCAGCTATTTCGCATTGGGCCGGCTCTTGGCCGGGAACGAGCCGGCCCGGGCGCTCGATGCCTTCGGGCGTGCGGCGACGATCTATGCCGGGTTGCCGGGGGCCGAGCTGCGGCTGGCGCACATCGACATGCAACTGGCGGTGATGGCGCTGGCCGGGGGCTTTGCCGAAGAGGCGATGCGCCTTGCGGACCGGGCGATCCCGGTGGTGCGCGCGCAGCAGAACGCTGCCCTTCTGGCCACGCTGCTGCTGATCAAGGCCGAGGCGCTGGAGGCCCTGGGCAATCCGTCGGCTGCGGCGGCGCTGCGCATGGACAGTGCCCCCTGGGCACGCTATGGCTTCGGCTCGGAAGGCATGGTCCGCAGCCGGATGCGAGACATCGCCGCGGTGGCGGGGCGGGCCGGCGAGATCTTCGCGGTCTCGGCGAGAATCAGCGAGACATCGATGCGCACCGGCAGGCTCGCGCGGTCGAAAGCCCGGATCGCGGTAGCGACGCGGGAGAGCGCGGCGCCGATCGCGTCGAACCCCGAAGGCTTCTATCATCTGGCCCGGCTGACGCTGGTCAAGGACGAACGCCACATCGACCGCTTCGACCGCGCCTTCTCGCGGGCGTTTTCCGGTCTGCAGACCATCACGCCAGAGCAGGTGGTGCGGGCGCTGGACCTGCCGCGCGACTGGCTGGAAAAACTGGCCGAGCGGCACCTGAGCGCCGAGGAACGTGCGGCCATTCAGGCGCTGGGTGGATTCGACGCGCTGATGGAGACCCTGCGCCAGCGGCTGGCCGAGCAGACGGACCGGCATCAGGGCGGGTCGAAATGGATCGGCACGGCGGGCACCTCGCCGTTCGGCGCCCATGGTTACAACCCGGAAGGCGTGCGGATCGGGCAGGAGCAAACCCGCCACCGGCGCGCGGTCAAGGTCTGGGACCGGCGCGAGTTCCGGGCTCTGGACGGCGATGCCGAGATCGGCACCCGGACGATGAAGCTGGCCCTGCGTCGTCTGCGGCGCTGGGCGCGGCAGGGCGCGGATCAGGAGCTGGACCTTGACGGCACGATCCGCGCGACGGCGGCACAGGGCTGGCTGGACGTGAAGACCCGGCCGGAACGGCGCAATGCGGTCAAGGTGCTGCTTCTGCTCGACATCGGGGGGTCGATGGACCCCCATGTCCGGGTCATGGAGGAGCTTTTCGCCGCAGCAAAGGCCGAATTCCGGCATCTGGAGGTCTTCTATTTTCACAACTGCGTCTACGAGGGCCTCTGGCGCGACACCCGCCGCCGGTGGGAGCATCAGACCCCGACCGTCGACCTGATCCGCACCTGTGGCCCGGACTGGCGGTTGATCGTGGTCGGCGATGCGGCAATGTCCCCATATGAGATCACCCATCCGGGCGGGGCCAACGAACACTGGAACCGCGAGACGGGCGAGGTCTGGCTGCGCCGGATTCGCGCGCAGTGGCCGTATCACATCTGGATCAACCCGGTGGAGGAGCGCGTCTGGGGCCACACCCGCTCGACCAGTCTGATCCGGGAGATATTCGAGGGACGCATGGTGCCGATGACGCTGGACGGGCTCGGTCGCGGGGTCAGGGCGCTGCGGTGATCTGCGGGCGCAGCCGACCTTTCGGGTTCGGCCGAAGATCCCGCCGCCCTTGGCCGCGACGACCGCGCACAGAAGCGGTGCTGTCCTGTCCGCCAAACGGCAGGCCGTATTGCCGGGCGGCAAGGCGTGCCTATATCTGCGCGATGACCAAGGCCCTGCTTCCCGTCCTGCTGGCGGTTCTCTACGCCTTCTTGATGCTGCGCTTTTCTGTCTGGCGCACCCGGAAGATGCTGGATGCGCAATCCCAGCCCCTGACCGACCCTTCGATCACCCGGCTGGCCGCCCGGATGGCCGCCGCGATGGATATTCCCGAGATCAGGGTCAACGTCTTCGAGATCGACGCGGTCAATGGTCTGGCCGCCCAGGACGGACGGATCTTCCTGACGCGCGGATTTCTGAACCGCAAGGCGCGCGGCGAGGTGACGGCCGAAGAGCTGGCCAGCGTGATCGCGCATGAGATCGGGCATGTGGCCCAGGGGCACATGCGGCGGCGGATGATCGATTTCACCGGGCAGAACGCGGTTTTCGTGATGCTGTCGGCGGTCCTGAACCGGTTCCTGCCCGTCATCGGCATCTGGATCGCCAACCTGATCTCGACCGCGCTGATGGCGCGGCTGTCACGGCGCGACGAGTTCGAGGCGGATGCCTATGCGACGGCGCTGCTGATCAAGGCGGGGATCGGGACGGCGCCGCAGATCAGCCTCTTCCGCAAGCTGGAAGCCCTGACGCAGAACCGGGCCGAAGGCATGCCGGCCTGGCTTCTGAGCCACCC
Organism: Rhodobacterales bacterium 32-66-9; assembly: GCA_002280405.1. Taxonomy (GTDB): domain Bacteria; phylum Pseudomonadota; class Alphaproteobacteria; order Rhodobacterales; family Rhodobacteraceae; genus Tabrizicola. The sequence continues at coordinate 15,851 of NCDY01000026.1, forward strand.
GAGAGTGGACGAACGCATCGCGGCGATCGAGGCGAACGAGGCGCGCTGGGTCGGGTGACGTTGGCAAATCCGGGCCGAGCGGCTAGGAGGGGTCAGGGTTTCGCTATGGGGGGCCGTCTTGGGAACGATCGACGGGCTGCCACCCCTGCGCGAGGTGATCCGGGCGCATGAGCTGGTCGCGAAAAAACAGCTGGGACAGAATTTCCTCTTGGACCTGAACCTGACCGCCAAGATCGCCCGGGCGGCGGGCGATCTGTCGGGTTGCGACGTGCTGGAAGTGGGGCCGGGGCCGGGGGGCCTGACGCGCGGGCTTCTTGCCGAAGGCGCGCGGCGCGTGGTGGCGGTGGAAAAGGACGCGCGTGCCCTGCCCGCTTTGGCCGAAATCGCGGCGGCTTACCCCGGGCGGCTGGAGGTGGTGCAGGGTGACGCGCTGGAGATCGATCTTGCGGCGCATCTGGAAGCGCCGTTCAAGATCGTGGCGAACCTGCCCTACAACGTCGGCACCGAGCTTCTGATCCGCTGGCTGACCCCTGCGGAATGGCCGCCCTTGTGGTCCAGCCTGACGCTGATGTTCCAAAAGGAGGTTGCCGAGCGGATCGTCGCGAAGCCGCGGACCGCGCATTACGGGCGGCTGGCGCTGTTGGCGCAGTATCGCTGCGAGGCGCGGATCGTGATGACCTTGCCGCCCGAGGCCTTTACCCCCGCACCGAAGGTGCATTCCGCGGTGGTGCAGCTGACCGCGCTGCCCCAGCCACGCTTTCCTTGCGATTTCAAAGCCTTGCAACGGATCACCGCGATGGCCTTCAACCAGCGCCGCAAGATGTTGCGGGCAAGCCTGAAGGGGTTGGCGCCGGGGATCGAAGGGGTGCTGGAAGGGGTCGGCATCCCGCCTACCGCGCGGGCCGAGGAAATCGGGCTGGAGGGGTTCTGTGCGCTCGCCCGGGCGGTGGGCTACAGCGCACCTGCCAGCGCGGTCCGGTAGGTGTCAAGATATTGCGCGGTATAGGCCGGGTAGTCGAAGTCGAGATCGGAGTGGCTTTCCTGGACCATCGACCACATCGCCTCGCGCAGGGCGGCCGCCGCTTTCATCGCACGGTAGCGCCGCCAGAGGTCGGCGTCGGGGGGCTGGCCATAGTAGGTTTCCAGCACCCAGGCCTCTTGCGCGGCATCGAGGCCCGCGTTGGCGGCCAGCCCGCCAAGGTCGAACAGCGGCGAACCCCAGCCGGCGTAATCCCAGTCGATCAGCCACATGCGGGCACCGTCATGCAGGAAGTTGCCGGGCAGCAGGTCGTTGTGACCGAAGACCATCTCGATCCGGCCCACGGCGCGTTCCAGGGTCTCGGCCTCGGCCAGAAGACCGGAGAGCGCGGGAAGGTGGCGGGAGCCGCCTTCGGCGAGTGTGGCGGCATAGTCGCGCAGGACCTGGAAGACCCAGAAGGTCAGCGCAGGCCCACGCAGGGCACGCGGAAGCTCGTGGTGGGTGCGGCGGACAAGGTCGAGAGCCTGTGCCAGGTGACCCGGATCGCAAAGATCGGCTGCGGTCATGGTGCGGCTGTCGAGGAAGTCGATCACCAGCGCGCCGGGTTCGTGATACAGAACGGCGGGCGATATGCCGACGGCATGGGCGGCGCGGCTGGCGGCAAGCTCGTTGAAGCGCATGATCTGGTGGACCGGGATGTCGTCACCGATCCGCACGACGGCGCGGCGGCCGCAGTCGGTGACCAGCACATTGAGGTTGGTGATCCCGCCACCCAGGCGCATCGCACTTGCCGGTCCCTGCCAGATCGGCAGCGACAGCGCCCGCGCCAGGGGATCGGTCCGTTCGCTCATGTCCGCTTTCCGCGCCGACGATTGCGGGGCAAGGATGCGGCGCGCAGACGGAGCTGTCAAAGCGAATTCCGACCGGGCGGTCAGGCCGGTGCCGATCCCGCCGCGGCCAGGCAGCGCCCGAGCGCAAGGCCCAGCATCTCAAGCCGGATCGGCTTGGCCACCACCGCCGTGAAACCGCGGCCGAGGTAGTCGTCGACCTGGTGTGTCATCACGTTCGCGGTGACCGCGATGGCTGGCGGCATGTCCTTGCCCACGGCGCTGGCGAGGTCGCGAAGGGCCGCCAGCGTCTCGATCCCGTCCATTCCGGGCATCGCGATGTCCAGGAGGACCGCATCGAAAGCCCCGTCCCGGAAGCGGTCAAGCGCGTCAAGGCCGTCCTCGACAATCACGGCCTTTACGCCAAGCGACTGCAACATGCTGTGCAGGATGATCCGGTTTGTGGCGTTGTCTTCCGCCGCGAGGACCGTCATCGCGGGCAGCCGCAGCGCCGCGCTGTCGCCGTTGCGCGCCGGTCCGGCTTTCAGCACCGGAATCTTCAGCCAAACCCGGGCCGTGACGCCCTGCCCCTCGACCGAGGTCAGCGCCACATCGCCACCCATCAACCGGGAAAGACGGCGCACGATCGGCAGGCCAAGCCCGGTGCCGACATGGCTGCGCCGCGATCCCCCCATGCCTTGCGCGAATTCGTCGAAGGCCCGCGCGATCTCGGCCTGCGACATGCCGATTCCGGTGTCGCGGACCCGGATCTCGATCGCATCGCGGGCTGTGCAATCGATCTCGACGCCGACCGAGCCCGCGTCGGTGAACTTGATCGCGTTGCCGATCAGGTTGTGCAGAATCTGGATCAGGCGCATCTCGTCGCCTTCGCGCAATTCCTCGGCCGACCCGCCGGTGCAGTGGATGGTCAGCGCGATTCCCTTGGCCGAGGCCGCGACCCGGTGCAGATCCGAGACGCGGGCGAGAAGGTCGGGCAGCCGGATCGCACGCGGGTCGAGAACGAGACGCCCGGCCTCGATCTTGGCAAGGTCGAGGATGTCGTTGATCACGCCGAGAAGATGCTCGCCCGAGTCGCGGATCACCCGGACCATCGCCTGTTCCGAGCTGTCCGTCAGCCGTCCGGCCAGCACGGTCGCCATGCCGAGAACTCCGTTCAGGGGGGTGCGGATCTCGTGGCTCATCGCGGCGAGAAAATCCGACTTCGCCCGGTTTGCGGTCTCGGCCGCGGTCATCGCGGCACGAAGCCGGATCTCGTTGCGAATCTCTTCGGTGATGTCGGTGAAAGTGCAGACCACGGCAAGATCGGTGCCGGGTTCGGACAGCCGTGCCGAGGTGACCGCGAGCACCCGGCGTTCGCCCGAGGGCCAGCGGATGTCATGTCGCATGGCCTGCATGCCCGGCTGGCCGGCAAGGGCGCGCGATACCGGCAGATCCGTGACGCGCACCGGCTTGCCGTCGAGATCCGAAATGTCGGCCGAACGGAGAATCTCCGGCAGGCTGTTGCCGGGCGCGACACGCCGCCCGAGCACGCTCTCGACCGCGGCATTGGTGAAGACGACGCCGCCGCGTTCGTCGACCACCACAATGCCCGAGACCGAGGCCTCCATCACGCGCGCCAGAGTGTCGCGCTCGCGTGCCAGGGCTGATTCCAGCGCCTTGGCCGAAGAGATGTCGAGATTGATGCCGTTGGTCCTGACCGGATGGCCGTCAGCGTCCCATTCGACGACCTGGGCACGGGTCAGAACCCAGACCCAGTGGCCCTCGCGGTGGCGCAGCCGCACTTCATGTTCGATCAGCCACTGTCCGGCCTCGAACGATTCCCGCTCGTGTTCGATCAGGCTGCGTGCGTCATCCGGATGCAGCATCCCCAGCCAGCGTTCCAGCGGCATCGGGCTGAGTTCAACCGCACGATAGCCCAGGATCTCGGCCCAGCGGTCGCTGACGACGGTGACGCCCGTGCGCAGGTCATGGTCCCAGGTGCCGACCTGCGCGCCGTCGATCACCTGACCCAGCCGCTGCTCTGCCTCGGCCTGGGTGGACACATCAAGCGTGATGCCCGAGATGCGCCGGGGACTGCCGTCGGCCCACCGCAGCGCGACATGCCCCCGGGTCAGAAGCCAGACCCAGCCCTCGTCGACATGCCGCATCCGGCAGCGCAGACTGAAATCCTCGCCCCCTTCGAGGAAGATCGCGCGTTGCGCTGCGGCGACGCCGTCGCGATCCTCGGGGTGGATGAGTTCGACGAGGTCCGCCAGGCTGACCGCCGAGCCCAGCCCGAGCATGGCACCCCAGCGGTCATTGATCGCGCTGAAGCCATGTTCGGCGTCCCAGTCCCAGACCGCGATCTCGCCGCCGTTCACCACCTGCTGCAGCCGACGGTCGGCAAGACGGCGGGCGGTGACGTCTTCGTAGAGGCCCACGGTTTCTCGAGTCGGGGTCGCGCGCTCGCGGACCCAGATCAGCCGACCGTCGGCCAGTTCATCCTCGTTGTCCCAGATTTCGGTCAACGGACGGTCGAGACGCCGTTGCAGGTTGGCATCGTCGCGTTCGCCTTCGGCCCCGAAGACGCCCCGCTCGATGGCCGCGCGCAGCAGATCGTCATAGAGCGCGCCCTCCCGGATCAGGTCGGCAATCTGGGCAAAGACCCGGACATAAGGCGCATTCCACAGCACCAGCCGGTCTTCGGCATCGAACACGGCAAAGCCGTCGTCCAGAGCCTCGATGGCAGCCAGGAACCGGGACTTGGTGGCGGCAAGCGCGCGGCTTTCGGCCTGAAGCGCGGCCTCTTTGGCCCGGATGTCCTGGACGTTCTCGATCAGCGACCAGACCAGCCGCCTGCCGTTGGGGTCGACGCTGAGGAAACAGCGGACGATTGCCGGAAAACCGGTGCCGCCGCTGTCGCGGAACACTGCCTCGACCGGGCCATAGCTGAGCGTGGCCTTCAGGGCGACGACGGCGCCGTCGATCATCCACCGGCTTTCGGCGGGCAGGATATGGTCGACCTGCATGTCGAGCCCGGCCTGCGGATCAAGTCCGAAGGTCTTGCGGAACGCACGGTTGCCGTCGACGATGCGTCCGGTGTCGAAGTCGTTCACCAGGATCGCATGGGGGCACATTTCAAAGAAGGCGGTGAACTGGCCTTCCCGGAACGACAGCATTTCGCTGGTGCGGTCCGCGGCCGAAATGTCGCGGATCACCGCAAGCAGGTTTGCAGCCAGGCCCGGGGTCGCCGGATCGACACGGGTCACGGAAACCTCGTAGCGGTGCGGCGAGACCAGTGTCGACAGACCGACGCGCCGGGTGAAGGCAATGTGGTCGGGGGGCGGGCTGGCAATGAACTCTTGCAGCAGTCCGGCCAGGGCATCGGGCAGGACCTCGGCCACCGGGCGGCCGATCCCGGCATGGACGAGGCCGGAAAGCCATGGCAGCTTGTCCGAGTGGCAGGCGACGATCCGGCCCGAGGGCGCAAGCTCGATCACCAGATCCGGCAGCGCGTTCAGGGTGGCGGAAAGATGGCTGCGTGAGGCGGCTTCGGCCCTGGCGGCGTCGATGCGCAGCAGGACCGAAGACACGGCGCGGCCGATCGATGTCAAGAGGAATACCACGTCCGGTGCCCAGGACCGGTCGGGCCGGGCACAGTCAAAGCCGATCACCCCGGACAACCGGTCGCCGTCAAGAAGCGGCACCTTCAGCGAAGATTTCACCCCGATCTCGGCCAGAAACATCCGCTCGGGACTGCCTTGCGGCAACCGGTCGCGGTCGCCGACGGTCACGGTCCGCCCGGCCTTCAGCGCCAGGTGCCAGTCCGACCGCACGGTTTCGGACTGGCCTGCCGGCATCTTGCCCCTGTGCGCCTCGACGCCGGGCGCGACCCATTCATGCGTGTTGACATAGCCATTCACGTCGTCAAAGCGGAACACGAAGGTCCGGTCGAAGCCGTAGGCCTGGCCGATGCTGGCAAGCACGGCGTCAATCTCGGCGTCCAGCGTTGCAGGCGTCACGTCGAGAAGCCGGTTCATCAGCTCGACCACGCGAAACTCGACCCGCGCAGGCTCTGCGGTCACGATGTCCGGCTGACCTGCGTGTCTCATGCGTCCTCGATCCCAGCCGGGGGATTATCAGCCAGAAGTTGTGCCCCCGCAAGGCGCATCTGGCCTGACAGAAGAGCTGCCTCGGCGCAGCGCCAGTCGGGCAGAACCCAAGATCGGCAGCTTCCCAAAGCGCCGCATTGGCCGACACCCAGAGCCTGTGGCCAGGCGCGCCCGCCGTCCAGGCACCGACCCCGTCTAGACACCGACCAGAACCGCGACCAGTGCCAGGAGTGCCGGAACTGCCTGCAGATACAGGATGCGCCGTGCCGCCGTGGCGGCCCCGTAAAGCCCGGCGACCACGATGCAGGCCAGAATGAAATAGGCAAGCTGTTCCCCCGGCCCCGGGACACCCCGGATCAACGCGAGGATCAGACCGGCGGCCAGAAAGCCGTTGTAGAGGCCCAGGTTTGCCGCCAGCACCCGGGTATTGGCGGCGAAATCGGCGGAGACCCGGAACAGCGCGCGCACGAATGCCGTCTCCCACAGGAACATTTCCAGTGCCAGGATGGCCAGATGGATCAGCGCCACGATGGCCACGAGGCTTGCCGCGATCATGGGTTGGGCATCCGGGTTTCGGCCATCTCGGCATACCAGGACGCGCCGAAGGGAATGGCCGCATCGTCGAAATTGTACGCCGGGTGGTGAACCATCGCGGTATCGCCGTTGCCAAGGAAGATATAGGCACCGGGGCGTTCGTTCAGCATGAAGCTGAAATCCTCCGCGCCCATGAGCGGGGGCGTGTCGGTATCGACCTGGCCCGAGACCCGTGCTGCCACTTCGGCGGCAAAGGCGGTGTTGTCCGGAGCGTTGACCGTGACCGGGTAGCCGCGCTGATACCGCACTTCGGCCCGGGCGCCCAGGGCAAGGGCGGTGCCTTCGACGATCTGGCCGATCCGGTCCTGCACGAAATCCTGGACCTTGGCATCCATGGTGCGGACTGTGCCCTTCAGCTTGACCACTTGCGGGATGACGTTGTGGGCGGAGGAATCGGTTTCAACCGTGCAGACACTGACCACGACCTGCTTCAGCGGATCGACATTGCGGCTGGCGATGGTCTGGAGCGCGACGATGATATGCGCGCTGACCGCGGTGGTATCAACGCAGTCATGCGGTTTCGCAGCATGGCCGCCCTTGCCGGTCACGACGATCTCGAACTGGTCGGCGGCGGCCATCATCGCACCGGGGCGGATCGCGAAATGGCCCACCGGGATGCCGGGCATGTTGTGCATGCCATAGACCTCTTGCACGTTCCACCGGCTGAGCATCCCGTCCCTGACCATCTCGCGCCCGCCGCCGCCACCTTCCTCGGCGGGCTGGAAGATGCAGACGACCCGGCCGTCGAAATTCCGTGTCTCTGCCAAGTATTTCGCCGCACCGAGCAGCATCGCGGTATGGCCGTCATGGCCGCAGGCATGCATCTTGCCGGGGACGGTCGAGGCATAAGGCAGCCCGGTCTGTTCGATGATCGGCAGCGCGTCCATATCCGCCCGAAGGCCGATCACCCTGCCCCGCGTGTCGCTGCGGCCCGTGATCACGGCGACAACGCCGGTGCGGCCGATGCCTTCCACGACTTCGTCACAGCCGAAGGACCGGCAAAGTTCGGCCACACGGGCGGCCGTGCGATGGACCTCGAAAAGCAGTTCCGGGTTGGCGTGGAAGTCCCGGCGCCAGGCGGTGATTTCGGGCAGAAGTTCGGCGAAGCGGTTCTTGACGGGCATGGCAGGCTCCTTTGGCGCGACCGTGAACCTGTCGGGCGGAAACGGCAAGTCCCGGCTGGCTGGCGCACGGCAAGGCAGGTCAGGAAAACCGGAATGTGATCAAGGGCCTGTTGCCGAAGACGCACATTTGAGACAAAGCGTCGCAAAATCGTCATGAACCCGGCTTGTTGCGGCCAAGGGAACGCGCAAGATGGGCAAAAGGCAGGAAATAGCCAAGAACGGAGCAGTCGAATGGCCACAAAACCCAGCCAGCCCCAACAAGGCGGCAGCACATCGCCAGGCCCGCAGCAGCAGGGCCAGCAATCCGGCGGATCCACCCAGCAGGCGGGCGCGCCGATCTTCAAGGACTGGGCGTCGATCTGACCTGATCCGCCGCCGGCATCCGAAGCCATTGACAAGTCTTGGCCCAGCCCCGACGCTGGCCTTGTTTTGTTCTTCAGCGGCCCTGCCCCATGCCCAGCCCGGTTTCCTCGATCCCGAACCTTGGCCCCGCCTCGGAACAGGCCTTCGCCAGGGCCGGGATCACCAGCGCCGAGGACCTGCGCGAGCTTGGCGCGGATGAGGCCTATCGACGGTTGCTCTGCTCGGGCGCGCGGCCGCATTTCATCGCCTATTACGTCCTGGTGATGGGCCTGCAGGGGCGGCCCTGGAACGACTGCAAGGGCGAGGAAAAGAAGGCCCTGCGCAAACGCTTTGACATCCTCTGCGCCGGGTTCAACCGATCCGACGCGAAGCTGCGGTCCGATCTGGAACGGGCGCTCAGCTTTCTTGGCGTGGTGGAACGCCCGTAGCGCGGGCCGTTCCGACCCGATCTGCCAGGGTCACCTGCGGGATACTGCCAGCTGGAGGCGGAGGGGCCCGCGCGCCGGTCGCCGATCGCCGGGGCGGTGGCATGGTCCGGTCGCCCGGCTGGCCCGAATCGGGGCCCGAGTCTGGGCCCGACCCTGGCGGTTACGGTCACCGGGGAACGCGGGCCGGCAGCCCCCCGCCACAGGCGACTGCAAGCCGACGGCATGGTGTTGCAATCGTTGCATCACCCATGCCATCTAGGCGAAACGCTTGGCGTCACATTTCCTTCAGTCGGAGCGATGATCTGGCCCGCGGCCCATTCCTTTCAGCCCGGCCTGCCGCTGGCGGTCCTTGCGTCGGCGCGCTGCCGCGCGCAGGTCGGGCTGCGCGCGCTGTCAATGGTTGACCGATGCCGCGCGGAATGACCCAGGATCCGCGCTTTGCGCCCGGGCCGGTCGCGGCCGGGCCGCGCAGGATCACCGCGATGACCGTGGCGGCGATCCTGGCGATCACCCTCTGGCGCCTCGGGCTTGCGCTGTTGGACCGTACCGAGCTTTCGACCGACGAGGCGCAATACTGGGCCTGGGGGCAGTCGCTGGCGTTCGGCTATTACTCCAAGCCGCCGCTGATCGGCTGGATCCTGCGTGGCAGCAGCGAAGTTCTGGGCGATAGCGTCGCAGCGGTGCGGCTGGCGGCCCCGCTGTTCCACATGGCGACAGCGCTGGTCCTGTTTCATTTCGCCCGCCGTCTCTTGCCTGTGCCGGTGGCAGCGATCGCAGCCCTTTCCTACCTGACCACGCCGGCGGTCGCGGTGGGCTCTGCATTGATGACGACGGACACGCCGCTCCTGCTGAGCGCGGCGATCGCCATGGGGCTGCAAACTTTGCTTGCCGAAGCGCGGGCCGAAAACCGGCCCGCGATCGGGCTGGCGCTGCTTTTCGGCCTGGTGCTCGGGGTCGGACTGCTGGCCAAATACGCGCTGCTCTTCTGGCTGGCCGGAGCCGCCATCGCGGCCTGGATCTCGCCGCTGTTTCGTCCGCGCGGGGTGGATGCCCTGATCGCGACCGCGGTCATGCTGGTGGTGATCGCACCGAATCTGTGGTGGCTGCTGCAGTGGAACTTCATCACCTTGGCGCATGTGCAGCAGATCACCGAGGGCAACGGGCTTTCGCTGCTCCGCCCGCTGATGTTCGTGGCCGAGCAGGCCCTGGTGATCGGGCCGATCCTTCTGGTCGCCATCGTGCTGGCTGTCGGCAGAGCGCCGAAGGACGCCCTGACGGCCGGACTTGCGGCGTTGACGCTGACCCCGTTGGCGATCGTGTTCGGGCAGGCGGTAAAAGGGCCGGTCCTGGCGAACTGGGCGGTCCTTTTTCTGCTGCCCGGGGCGGTTCTTGGCGCGATGTGGCTGGTCCGGCACCCAAGGCTGACATGGCTGTCGCTGCTTGTTGGCCTCGCGGTCACGCTTGCGCTGCCCCTGGCAAAGGTTTTCCCGGCCGCTCTGCCCGAAGCGGGGGGCAAGCCTCTGATGGCGCGCTATCTTGGCCATGAGGAAATCGCCCGCTGGGCGCTGCGCGCCGCGAACGAGGCAGGTGCGAGGACGCTTGTCGTTCCCGGCCGGGACCTGATGGTCGACCTGCTGTGGTTCGGCCGCGATTCGCCGCTGGTCCTGCGCGCCGTGCCCCCTGCCGGTCGTCCCGCCCATCATTGGGAACTGACCGCCGCGTTCGATCCGGCGACCGATCCGGGGCCGGTCGCGCTGATCTGGCCCGAAGAGCAACCGCTGCCCTGCGCCGCCGCGATCCCGACCGGACGCTTCACCGCCCCGCCGGGTGCCTATGGCGGGCGGAACTTCCTGATGGTGCGCCTGACCGCACCAGGCTGCCTGCGCCCGAGAAAGGCCACCCGATGACGGACCAGCTTTACCAGCGGCTTGTGGTTGCTGTCCTGCTTGCCTTTGTCCTGGCGCAAGCGGTCTTTGCCGCCTTTCCGCGCATCGACCTTGCGGTTTCGGCGCGATTCGCCGCTGGCACGTCCGGGTTCCCCTGGGCCAGCCAGGCACCCGCGACGGTCAACCTGGTGCTGCGGCGTCTTGGCGAGGGGCTGACCCTTCTGCTGATCCTGTGGTGGTGTCTCGGGGCGGCTACCGGCAGCCTGAAAGGCGACGACCTTCGGGCCTGGGCCCTGGCGCCGCTTGGTGTCGTGCTGTCCAGCGGTGGCATCGTCAATCTGGTCCTGAAGGACCAGGTGGGCCGGGCAAGGCCCGCCGACATCGCCGAGTTCGGCGGCAGAGCGGGCTTTAGCCCGGCCTGGGAGGTGACCCGCCAGTGCAGCCGGAACTGTTCGTTCACCTCGGGCGAAGTGGCCCTGGCCGCAAGCATCGCGATCGCGGTGGTGGTCCTGCTCTGGCCGCGCCTCGGTCGGACCCGCGCCCGCATCGCCGCAATTCTGCTGGCCGTGGCCTATGTCGGCGTGGTGGCATTTCTGCGCATCGGTCTTGGTCGCCATTTCCTGAGCGACACGATCTTTTCAACCTTGTTCTCGGCAGTCGTCGTGCTGGTTCTCTACCGTCTTCTTGGCATCGGGCGGGCCCGGCGCGCCTTCGACCCCGCGCTGCCTTTGCGCACCACCCGCCGGTGGCTTGAGGTGCCGACGCGCCGCGCGCTGAGGTGGCTGCGGCGGGCGTCGTGACGGCCGGCGCGGCATGGTCGCGCAAAGCCGCGCGGCCAGACGGGCGCTTGCGCCCTTTGCGATCCTGACCATCCGCTTCGACGGTCACGGCACCGGCGCAATCACGCCTTTGCGAAACATGAAGCAGCCGTAGAACCGACGCTCGCCGGTCTGGATCACGGCATAGGATTTGCGCGCCATGTCGTAGAAGGCAAAGCGCTCGATCCCGATCATCGGCCGCGGCCTGCCCTCGGCGGCGTCGATTTCGGCCTGCACCTCGGCCTGGACCGGAGGAATCGCCGCCGGATCGCCGACGACTTCCATCCGGCCGGCAAAATCGTCGACGAATGTATCCAGGGGCAGGACGGACAGGATCGCGCGGACGGCGTCGGCGCAGGTCAGGTTCTCCATCCGCAAAAGCTGCCCCGTCACCGTGGCCCGCGCCACCGAGTCGGCAGGAAAGTTGGTGTCCGCGACGATCAGCACATCGCCGTGGCCCATGGCGCGCAGGCAGGCCAGCACATCGGCATTCAGCCGGTTGTCGATTCCCTTCAGCATGGACGTCCCTCCTGGATGCGCCGGCCTAGATGCGTTGGCCGGTGGCCTTGTCGAAAACGTGCGCCGCAGCCGGATCCGGCGCAAGCGTGATGGCGGCGCCAGGGGCGAAGGCGACCCGGTTGCGGAAGACCGCCGTCAGGTCGCGCCCGGCACTGCGCAGCACCACATGCGTCTCCGCTCCCGTCGGCTCGATCACCGCGACGGTCGCGGGCAGACCGGCTTCGGCCTGGTGAAGATGTTCGGGGCGGATGCCGTAGATCACGTCGCGCCCCTCTTCGGCCGCGACGCCGCTGGGCAGAGGCAGGCGCGAGCCGCCGATGTCCACCATCCGGCCCGAAACACGGCCTTCAAGGAGGTTCATCGACGGGCTGCCGATGAAGGCCGCGACGAAGACATTGGCCGGGCGGTCGTACAGTTCCAGCGGTGCGCCGACCTGTTCGATCCGCCCGCCCTGCATCACCACGATGCGGTCGGCCATGGTCATCGCCTCGATCTGGTCGTGGGTGACGTAGACCGTCGTGGTCTTCAGCCGCTGATGCAGCTCCTTGATTTCCGTCCGCATCTGGACCCGCAGCTTGGCGTCGAGGTTCGACAGGGGCTCGTCGAACAGGAACACCTGCGGGTCGCGCACGATGGCGCGACCCATCGCGACGCGCTGGCGCTGCCCCCCGGACAAGGCGCGGGGGTAGCGGTCAAGGTAGGGGGTCAACCCCAGGATTCCGGCGGCATGTTCGACCTTCTGGCGGATCGCCGCTGCCGTCATCCCGCGCATCTTCAGCGCAAAGCCCATGTTCGCGGCCACGGTCTTGTGCGGATAAAGCGCGTAGTTCTGGAACACCATCGCAATGTCGCGCTCGGACGGCGGCAGGTTGTTCACCCGTTTCTCGCCGATCCTGATGTCGCCGCCGGTCACTTCCTCCAGCCCGGCGATCATCCGCAGCAGGGTGGACTTGCCGCAGCCCGACGGGCCGACCAGCACGACGAAGGCACCGTCGGGAATGTCGAGATCAAGTCCGTGCATCACCTGCAAACCGGCGTAATTCTTGCGCAATGCGCGGATCGTTACCTCGGCCAAACGCGTGCCCCCTCCGAACTCCTGCAGATACCTACCGCAGCATCGCCGGGTCTGTCCATCCGCTGACCATACTAACATGTTAGAATCTTGACAGGGCCTTGCGGCCTTGCGAAGCTGCCCGAGGCACGCTGCCAAACCGGGGAGAGGGAGACCCCTGCGCAGCACGATCAGTCTGCAGACAGTTCCGTCTGCGGAAGGCCGGAAGTCTGGCCGCTGAGGGGCGGCACCGCTGAGCACACAGAACCGACACCAGGCCACGCCGGGGAAAACCGGTTCGGGCATGTTCCAAAAGGGAGGAGCTATCTTGAAGGTTGAACTTTACGAGGCGCTGTCGCGGTCCCGGCTGAGCCGCCGCCGCATGTTGCAGGGCACGGCCGCACTGGGCGCGATGGCAGCGATGCCGACGGCCATGGGCCTCCGCCCCGCCATGGCACAGGGCAACTTGCGGGCCGAGATCCTGAAGATCCCGGGCGTGGGCAAGGGCAGCCCGACCGATGCCGACTGGCAGAAGGTGGGAGAGATGACCCTCGGGCCGACCAAGGCCAATGTGGCCGAGGGCGAGTTCGCCGGGGTGGAGCTGACCTTCATGGGGCTCAACAACCAGAATCTGCACAACGTGCTGTTCCGCGGCTTCCTGAAGCCGTGGGAGGCCTATACCGGGGCCAAGATCAACTGGATCGACCTGGCGCAGGCCGACTACAATCCGCGCCTGCAGCAGGCCATCGCGACCGGAACCGTCGATTTCGACATCATCGAGATGGGCGCACCCTTCGAAGGCGACACCGCAGGCAAGGGCCTGCTTGACCCGATGCCCGACTGGGTCGCCGCGCAGATCGAGGCCGACGACCTCGTGAACTACCTGAAACCGCCGGTGGGCACCTGGGATGGCAAGACCTACCGCGTCACCATCGACGGCGACACCCACACCCTGGCCTATCGCAAGGACTATTTCGGCGACGGCGGGATCGGCGGCGCCGAGATGCCCCGGCACTGGGAAGACGTGAACGCGATGTCGGTGGCGCTGAAAGGCAAGACCGACCCGCTGACCGGCCTGCCCGCCTACGGCTTCCTTGACCCGCTGAAGGGCTGGGGCGGCTTCGGATTCTACTTCTTGGAAGACCGGGCCACGGCCTATGTCAAGCACCCCTCCGATCCCGCCTGGCTGTTCGATCCCGACACGATGAAGCCGCGAGTCAACAACCCGGGCTGGGTGCAGGCGATCCAGGACGTGATGGACCTGATCAAGGCCGACGCCTATCCGCCGGACCAGATCAACGCCGACCCCGGCACCACCGCCTTCAGCCAGTTCCTGGCGGGAACCGGCACGGCGCTGACCTGGTGGGGGGACGTGGGATCGAACGCCCGCACCTCGGACACGTCGGTCGTGGGCGATGTCGTCGGCTTCGACATCAACCCCGGTGCCAAGCGTGTCTACAATCACGCCGCCGGCGCCTGGGAAGAGACCGAGAACTTCGCCCCGAACCTGGCCTATCTGGGCTGGGGGGTCTATGTCACGAGCCGCGTCTCGGGCGACGAGAAGAAGCGCAAGGCGGCCTGGTCGGCGGCGGCGCATCTGGGCGGCAAGGACCTCTCGTTGTGGACAGCCGCCTATCCCTCGGGCTTCCAGCCCTACCGCAACAGCCACTTCAACTTCGACGAATGGGAAGCGGCAGGCTATGACCGGGCTTTCATCGAGGATTACCTCGGGTCGAACCGCGACAGCTACAATCACCCAAACGCCGCGATCGAGCCGCGGATCCCCGGCATCTTCCAGTATTACTCCATCGCCGAGGACGAGCTGGCCAAGGGCTTTGCCGGAAAATACGCTTCGGCGCAGGAGACGGCCGATGCCATTGCCGCCGCCTGGGAGAAGATCACCGACGAGATCGGCCGCGACAGCCAGATCGCGCTCTACAAGGCCTCGCTCGGGATGTGACGACCGGATGGGCCACGGTGCCCATCCCACCTCTTTCGGGCGCGCCAGGAAACCGGCGCGCCCGTTCTGATCTGGCGGGCGGCACCGGTGCCTTGCCGGTCAGCGTCCGCGCCAACCTTCGCGGGCAAGGCTCCGGGCGCGCCTCCTGCTGGCAGTTCGCCTGGCCGTTCACCACTCCCCTCCCGACCGCCGCGCCCTGGATCGGACGACCGGGCGACCGGTTTCCCCGACGCACGCCGTAGATGACGGCGCGGACGATCGTGCCGACCCCGACTTCATTCGGGTCAGCCAGGCGCCCTTCGGCTGATCCTCCTCGAGCACAGGCTCGATTGTCGGCTGGCGAGTGGCAGTGCGCCTGCAGTCGACCATTTCTCGCGCTCCCCGGCCTTGGCACTCCGGTCCAGGCGATGCCGTGCGGCAGGCAACGACCCTGCCGCCGGAAGAGGAACGGGCCTTGCGCCCGGGCTGTCCGGCCACGCGCCAGCCGGGCCGACCGGAGCGTGACCGGGGACAGTGCGGCAAGCCAGCGCCTGCGACAGTTGCAGCCCGGCGCGCGCCGCGCTGCCATCGGACAGCGCGATCCGACCGTTTTGCGGGCCGCAGGGCCTGGCTTGCGTCCAGAGCGGCCCTGGTCCAGGTCGTGAGACAGCCTCCCTGCCGGAACCGATCCCGCAAACCCCCTTTCCAAAGGGACGAGCGCCGCGCTAACATGCTAGCATGAGCACCGCGACCCATCTGCACATCGTCACCAATGACGACATCCCGGACCGCCGCAAACGGCTTGGCCGAGGGCTGGTCTGGGGCTCTGCAGGCCTCATGCTTGCCGTGGGTCTGGCGCAGCTGATCCAAAGCCTGGGCTGGCGCGACTTCGGCTTTCAGACCTGGCGGCCCACGCTTTATGCCTTCTGCCTGTGGGCCACCGCGATCTGCTGGGCGCAGGTGCTGGTGCGCGGCGAGCAGGGCAAGCGCACCCTCTTCGTGCTGCCCGCAGCCCTGTTCGTCGTGTCACTGACGATCTTTCCGCTGCTCTTCGGCCTGATCATCGCCTTTTCCAGCTGGAACCTCTCCAGCCCGGATGGCCGCCAGTTCAACGGGGTCGGGAACCTTGTCCAGATGTGGAACGATCCGTTCTACTGGAACGCGCTTCTGAATATGGTCTGGTACAGCCTTGCCATCATCCTGGAATATGCCATCGCCTTCGGCCTTGCGCTGCTGCTGAACACCCAGATCCGGGCGCGGAAGTTCTTCCGGGTGGCTTTCCTTTTGCCGCTGATGCTGTCACCGGTCGCCGTCTCGTGGATGATCGGCAAGTCGATGCTGGAACCGCGTTTCGGTCCCCTGTCGCGCCTGGCGCGGCTATTCGGCTGGGAAAATCCCTCGTTCTTCGGCACGCCGGAAATGGCCCGGCTGACCATCATGCTGATGGACGCCTGGACCTTCATCCCCTTCATGATGATCATGCTTCTGGCCGGCCTGCAGGCGATCCCGAAAGAGCTGACCGAAGCGTCGCGTGTCGATGGCGCCACCGGCTGGCGGTCGTTCTGGGAGGTCACCTTCCCGCTGATGCTGCCGGTGTCGATCACCGCGATCCTGATCCGGATCATCTTCAAGCTGAAGCTCGCCGACATCGTGATCAACGTCACCTCGGGCGGTCCGGGCGGGGCGACGGATACGGTCACCAGCTTCATTTTCCGCGAATACCGGGACCGCTCGAACGTCGGTTACGGCACGATGCTGGCCATGGTCTACCTGGTCTTCATCATCATCGGCATGACCATCCTGATGAAACTCGCGGCCAGACTGACGGGCCCACGCACATGACCGGAACCGCACTCTTCAAGGACAGCGCCACCGACCGCAGCTTCCGCATGAGGTGGTATGCGAACCGGATCGTGGGCTATGGCATCCTGATCTTCTGGGCGGTGATCTGCCTGTTTCCGATTTACTGGACGATCTCGACCAGCTTCAAGATGGCGCCGAACGTGATGCAGGGCAACCTGGTGCCTTGGGTCGATTTCCAGCCGAAATGGCTGGGGTGGAAGTCGCTTGGCCTTTCGCCCGACACGATCGGTGCCGAATCGACCGTGCGCGACGAATTCGTCAAGAGATTCATCAATTCGACGATCACTGCGCTTGTCTCATCGACACTTGCGGTGATCCTCGGCTCGCTGGCAGCTTACGGCCTGTCGCGGTTTTCCTACAGGTTCCTGTGGATGAAGAACGACGACATCTCGTTCTTTTTCCTCAGCCAGCTGATCCTGCCGCCCGTGGTTCTCGCCCTGCCCTTCCTGGTGCTCTACAAGGAATTGGCGCTTCTTGACACCACTGTCGGGCTGATCCTGCTCTACACGCTGTCGGTCCTGCCCATCGTGATCTGGATCATGCGCGACCAGTTCGCCGGAATCCCGACCGAGCTGGAAGAAGCCGCGATGGTCGATGGCCTTGGCGTCTGGGGGGCGTTCTTCACGATCATCCTGCCGATTGCCCTGCCGGGCATGGTTGCGGCGTTCATCCTGAGCCTCGTGCTGACCTGGAACGAGTATTTCTTCGCCGCGCTCCTGACCTCGACCTATGCCAACAC
>NCDY01000169.1 GCA_002280405.1 Rhodobacterales bacterium 32-66-9
CCTTCCTGGGCATCCAGAGTTGACCTGCCCTTTGCAGGATTTCCGATGGACAGCTGACTTCCGTCGCGTGGCCGCGCTGGTCGCGAAGAAGCCGCCTTGCACTCATTCGTGTGGTTTTGTAGCGAGACCGCAACTTTGTTGCTGGTATTTGGCGCTGCAGAAAACTCTGCCGCCGGAAAGAGGGGTTGTTGATTTTCACCCAGAACTGACCCGGGTTTTTCATCGAGAATTGACCCGGCTTTTTAAACAGATCGACAGCCAGCTTGCCGAGATCGACGCCGAAATCCTTGCCCGGATGAAGGAAGCTCCGGTGCTGGCACGCCGCTTTGACATCCTGTGCAGCATTCCCGGCATCGGCAGTGATCACGGCTGCGGCTCTGCTGATCGACATGCCGGAACTGGGCGCGGTGGACAACAAGCAGATCGCCAGCCTTGCGGGCCTTGCGCCGATGACGCGCCAGTCTGGCGGCTGGAGCGGCCGCGCCCGCATTCGAGGCGGTTGCAGGCAGATACGGATCACGCTTGTCTTATGACTTTCCGTGCCGAAGAGGGGAAGATGGAACTGCTGTGAGGAGGCTGACACCTCCTCACAGCGGCGAGGGACGGATCGGGACCACGCGGGTCACTCGAAGGACCGAGTTAGAGTAAGATCGCCCTCGTCTTTTCTCGCAGGCCTGGACGGATACCTGGGGTTTGGCCCCGGATGACAAGCAGAGGCTCGGAAAAGATGACAGGGACTACCATTGGCATCGACATCTCGAAACACCATCTCGACGTTCATCGTCTGCCAGGCGGTGAACGCGACCGGTTCGACAACACGTCTGGTGGACAGAAGGCGTTGCTCCGGTGGATCGGCCCTATCCCTACCCGCGTCGTCTATGAGCCGACCGGCCCCTATCACCGGAAGTTGGAGATGCGGCTTGCGGCGGCGGGCATGTCCATCGTCAAGGTGAACCCGCGTCAGGCCCGGCGCTTCGCGCAAGCCGCAGGCGGGCTTGCCAAGACTGAGCCCCTGATGCTGCGATGCTGGCCCGCATGGGTGCGGTGCTCGGCCTGGAGGCGCGGCCGGTCCGAAGTGCGATCCTCAATACGCTCAAGGATTTGCACCTCGCCCGCGACGCCCTGGTCAAGGATCGCACGGCCGCAAGGAACCGCGCCAAGGTGATCACGCTCGCGCTTCTGAAGCAGCACAGTGTGGCACGCCTGAAGCAGATCGACCAGCAGCTCGCCGCCATCGATGCGGCCATCGCCGCCGAGATCGGCGCCGATCCGACCCTTGCCGCGCGCATGGCCATCCTCGTCTCCATCCCGGGCATCGCAGCGGTCACCGCCGCCATGCTGCTGGTCGAGATGCCCGAACTGGGAAGCCTGGATCCCAAGGCGGCAGCAGCGCTTGCGGAGCTTGCGCCGATCACGCGACAATCCGGTCAATGGAGGGGCAAGGCCTTCGTCCAGGGCGGACGCAAGCAGGTGCGACACGCCCTCTACATGCCAGCCCTCGTGGCAATGCGGTTCAATCCAGACATGAAGGCGAAGTGCGAACACCTCACCACAGCCGGCAAAGCGCCAAAACAGGCCATCACCGCGCTCATGCGAAAACTCATCGTCCTCGCAAACGCGCTCCTCAAAAAAGCCATGCCTTGGCAGCCAAAGCTCGCTTGACCAACACGGATACTCTAGCTGTTCCGTGCCGGATACAGATAGTCGCGCGCCATCGGCACGGTGCTGCGCGCCTTTGCCAGTTGCAGCTGGTGGATCACCATATGCCCCTCGGCAAAGCCGGTTTCGGCCCCGTGCAGGTAATAGCGCCACATCCGCACAAAGCGGGCAACTGCCGAACCCGCTCGATGTTCGCGTCGAACCGCTTCAGCCATTCCTGCAGGGTCCGCTCGTAATGGCCACGCCAGACCTCGAGGTCGGACAGGATCAGCCCGGTCTTTTCCACCGCCCGCATCGCCTGGCTGATCGTCGGGCAATAGGCGCCGGGGAAGATGTATTTGTTGAACCAGGGCGAGATCGTGTCCGGCGGCGACCAGCGCCCGATGTAGTGGATCAGCGCCACCCCGTCCTGCGGCATCAGGTCGGCGACCTTCTGGAAATAGGTGCGCAGGTAAGGCAGGCCGACATGCTCCATCATCCCGACGGACACCACCCGGTCATAGCTTTCCTCGACCGTGCGGTAGTCCTGCAAGCGGAACTCGACCTGTCCTTCCAGCCCGGCCTCGCGCGCCCGGCGCTGCGCCTCGGCCAGTTGCACTTCGGACAGCGTGATCCCCGTCACCTTGACCCCGTGGTCGCGCGCCAGGGTCAGGGCCAGCGTTCCGAAGCCGCAACCGATGTCCAGCACCCGCAGTCCCGGCCGCAACAGAAGTTTGCCGCCGATATGCGCCATCTTGGCCGCCTGCGCCTCTTCCAGCGACATGTCGGGGCGGCGGAAATAGGCACAGGTGTATTGCTTGGTCTCGTCCAGGAAAAGGTCGTAAAGCTCGGGCGAGATATCGTAGTGATGCGCGACGTTCTTCCGCGCGACGCCGATGCGGTTCCACAGCGACCAGGACTTCGCCCATTTCAACAGCGCGTTCAGCTGCGGCAGCGGCGGCGGAAGCCAGCGGTCGCGGGCATTGCGCATGGCAAAGGTCATGAAGCTGCGGACGTCGTTGTCGCGCAGGGTGAGCCGGCCGTCCATATAGGCCTCGCCGATCGCAAGATCAGGGCTGAGCAGCGCCTTTCGCGGCAGGGCGGGATCGTGCAGGACGATGCCGGTTTCCGGCGGGCCGCCCGGCCCGAAGCGCCGGGTCGATCCGTCCGCAAACGTCAGGTCCAACTGTCCCGTCCGCACGCCAAGGCGCAGCAACAGCGCCAATGCCCGATTCCAGATCATTCCTTGCCCTCTCGCCAGAGAAACCGTTCCATAATGACGCAGGGCGCGACAACTGGTTACCGGGGCTCACGGGGGCTCACGGAAATTTGTAGGCCGCTTTTCCAGAGAGGCCGCAACGCCCTCGCGGAAATCGGCACTGGCACCGCAGACGCCCTGAAGCCGGGCCTCGATGGCAAGTTGCTCCTCCAGGCTATGATCGAAGGCCCCGCGCAAGGCCGTTTTCAGCGCGGCATGGGCAACCGCCGGACCCCGGGCCAGTTTCGCGGCCCGCGCGGCCACCACCTCGGCAAAGCGGTCGTCGGGGACCGCCTCCCAGATCATCCCCCAGGCCTCGGCCTGACGCGCGCCGACCGGCTCGGCCAGAAGCGTCGCCCCCATCGCCCGCTGAAGGCCGATCCGGCGCGGCAGAAAGCTGGTCCCGCCCGCGTCCGGGATCAGGCCGATCCGGGTGAAGGCCTGCAGGAACACCGCAGTTTCGCAGGCGATCACCAGATCGCAGGCAAGCGCAAGGTTCGCCCCGGCCCCGACCGCCGCACCGTTCACCGCCGCGATGACCGGGACCGGGGCTTCGGTGATCGCCCGGATCATCGGCACGTAGTCTTCGTTGAGGATCGCCTCGAAAGCCGCGGCTTCCAGCCCCGCGGCGTCGGTCAGATCCTGACCCGAACAGAAGGCCCGCCCGGCACCGGTCAGCACGATGACCCGCGCCGAATGCCCCGCCAGCAAAGCCGCAGTCAGCTGCCGCCGCAGCGCGTGGTTCAGGGCATTCATCACCTCGGGCCGGTTCAGCGTGATCCGATGCGCACCGTCCTCGACCTCGACCGTGACCAGATCGCCCATTGTCCGCCTCCGCCTGCTTTGCCCCCAGCCTATCGCTGGTCGGGCGCGGCACCCAAGGCAAACGCGGCGTCACTCCCGCAGGATTTCCCGCACCTGGGCCTCTTCCTGCGGCGAAAGCGAGGCTTCGGGCGCCACCCGTCGCCGTCCTGCCGCCACAGCGACACCGATTCCGGCAAGCAACAGCGCCGGACCGGCAAACCAAAGCACCAGGTTCGCCCCTCTGGCCGGCGGGTTGAACAGAACGCCCTCGCCAAAGCGGGCGACGACAAAGTCGAAAACCTGGGCATCGGTATCGCCCGCCACCAGCCGCTCGCGGACAATGAGCCGCAGGTCGCGAGCGATCGGCGCGTTCGAATCATCGATGGTTTCACCCTGGCAGACCGGGCAGCGGATGTCGGCGCTGATCGCGCGCGCGCGCGCCTCCAGCACGGGGTCAGCCAGCATCTCGTCCGGCAGGACTGCCCAGGCCGGAGTCGCCAAAAGGAACAGGGCAAGAATGTAGGATGGGCACCTTGCCCACCGACCTATCAGAAACAGCCTCATTCCGCAGGGACTCCCATGGGCACGCGCTTGGCACCTGCAGCCACCCGGTAGCGGCGGTCCGAAAGGCTGACCAGCCCCCCCAGCGCCATCAGGATCGCCCCGCCCCACAGCCAGTTGGCGAAGGGCTCGATGTAGCTGCGCACCGCGTAGCCGCCGTTTTTCTGCGGATCGCCCAGCACCAGATAGATATCGCGCAGGAAGCCGTAGTAGATTGCCGCTTCCGTCGTCGGCATCTGCGCCACCGGATAGATCCGCTTTTCCGGGTTCAGCACCGCCACCACCGCTCCGGCCTGGGTTACCGTCATCCGGGCCGTGGTCGAGATGTAATTCGGCCCCTGCACCTCTTCGACCTTGTCAAGCCGCACTTCATAGCGGCCAAGCGGGAAGGTCTCGCCCTCCTGCACCACGCGGATGTCCTCGATCTTCCACGACATCATCGCGGCCACCGCGAAGATCGTGATTCCCAGCCCGCCATGCGCCATCGCCTTGCCCCAGTCCGCACGCGGCAGTCGGGAAAGCCGGCCAAGCCGCGCGCCAAGACCCTCGCGGCCGGTCCGTGCCCACAGATCGGTCAGGGCGCCGAAAAACACCCAGGCCCCCAGCGCCAGCCCGATCGGCCCCAGCGCCGTCCGGCCGGTCTGCATGGCAAAGGCCAAGCCGCCAAGCGCCAATGCCAGAAACAGCGCCGGACCAAGCTCCCGCAGCGACCGCCCGACCGAGCCCCGCTTCCAGGCCAGCATCGCCCCCACCGGCAGAATCAGCGCCAGAGCCACCATGAAGGGTGTGAAGGCCGCTTCGAAGAACGGCGGACCCACCGCAAGATCACGTCCCAGCAACATTGTGCCCACCAGCGGCCAGAGTGTTCCGATGAACACGACAAATGTCGACACGGTCAGCAGGATGTTGTTCGTCACCAGCGCGCTTTCGCGGCTGACCAGGCTGAACACCCCCCGCGCCTCCATCACCCCGGCCCGCAGGGCAAACAGCAGCAGCGCGCCCCCGATGAAGAAGCCGAGGATCATCAGGATGAAGACCCCCCGCGCCGGATCGCTGGCGAAGGCGTGGACCGAGGTGATCACGCCCGACCGCACGATGAAGGTGCCGATCAGGCTGAAGCCGAAAGCCATGATCGCCAGCAGGATCGTCCAGGATTTCAGGCTTTCCCGCTTTTCCACCACGATCGAGGAATGCAGCAGCGCCGCCGCCAGCAGCCAGGGCATGAAACT
>NCDY01000027.1 GCA_002280405.1 Rhodobacterales bacterium 32-66-9
GCCGGCGGTCAATATACAAGAGAGCAATTCATAAGTGACGTAGAAGAATATCGTGAAAGAATCACAAATGAGGTCGATCTGTCTGGTGGAATGGCCCGACCGGCTGGGCCGCCACCTGCCGCCCGGCGCGCTGACAATCCGTCTGAATGCCATGGGCGAGGGTCGGCAGGCCGCCATCGCGGGCGGGCGTCCCGGACTGGCGCAGGCCCTTGCCGATGGCTGACCGCGGCGCAGAGCTGACAGCCTTTCTGGCCCGCCATGGCTGGGGCCAGGCCGACCGGCGGCATCTGGCCGGCGACGCCTCGGACCGGCGCTATGAGCGGCTGCGGCTGGGGGCGGCGACGGCGGTGCTGATGGACAATCCTCCCGGCGGTGCGGACGATCCGGTGGCGTTCTGTGCCATGGCGCGCCACCTGCGCGGACTGGGCCTGTCCG
This sequence comes from Rhodobacterales bacterium 32-66-9, assembly GCA_002280405.1. Lineage (GTDB taxonomy): Bacteria > Pseudomonadota > Alphaproteobacteria > Rhodobacterales > Rhodobacteraceae > Tabrizicola. Next base: position 436 of record NCDY01000027.1, read on the forward strand.
CCCCCGGGATCCTGGCCGAGGATCTGGACCGCGGAGTCCTGCTTCTGGAAGACCTTGGCGACGACATCTTTGCCCGGCTGGTCGAAGCCGACCCGGGCCGCGAGGCAGAGCTTTACGCAGCCGCGGTTGACACGCTTCTGCACCTGCAATCGGCACCACCCCTCGAAGGACTGCCGAACCTGTCCGCAGAAGACTGGGCCCGCGCCGCCGGTTTCGCGCCGGACTGGTATGCTTTTGCCGCGACCGGAACGCGCCCCGACGCGACCGCTTTCCAGGCCGCTCTGAGCGAGGCGCTGCGCACCCATGCCGACGGCGCGCGCGTCCTGATCCTGCGCGACTTCCATGCCGAGAACCTGCTCTGGCTGCCGGGCCGGGCAGGCCTTGCGCGTGTCGGGCTGCTGGACTTCCAGCTTGGCCAGCTTGGACAGCCGGGCTACGACCTCGTCTCGCTGCTGCAGGACGCCCGCCGCGACGTGTCGCCTGCGACCGAAGCGGTGATGATCGCGCGGTTCGCCGCGGCTTCCCATGCGGATCCCGCGGCCTTTGCCGCCCATTGCGCGACACTTGGTGCGCAGCGCGCCCTGCGGATCCTGGGCGTCTTCGCCCGCCTGTGCCTTGTCGGCGGCAAGCCCCGCTATCTGCCCCTGATCCCCCGGGTCTGGCGTCAGTTGCAGCAGAACCTTGCGCATCCGGCCCTTGCCGAGCTGCGCGCGGTCTGCGACGACCTGCTTCCCGCCCCGACCCCCGCCCTGCTGCAGAAGATCGAAGACCAATGCCCGCCTACCCCTATCCCCTGATGCTGTTCGCCGCCGGCTTCGGCACCCGGATGGGCGCGCTGACCGCCGACCGGCCCAAGCCGCTGATCCCGGTCGCGGGGAAGGCGTTGATCGACCATGCGCTGGACGTGGCCCGGGATGCCGGGGTCGCCCGCGTGGTGGTGAACACGCATTACCGTGCCGACCAGATCGCCACGCACCTGTCCGGACGCGATGTGACGATCAGCCACGAGGCGGACCGCATTCTGGAAACCGGTGGGGGCCTCAAGGCCGCCTTGCCGCTGCTTGGCAACGGGCCGGTCGCGATCCTGAACAGCGACGGCATCTGGACCGGGGCGAACCCGTTGCGAACCCTTGCCGCCGCCTGGGACCCGTCGCGCATGGAGGCGCTCCTCCTCCTTCTCCCGCTGGACCGGACCCGCGCGCATGGGCCGAAGGGGGATTTTGCGGTCGATGCCGAAGGCCGCCTGTCCCGCGGCAGGGGCGGTGAGGACCACGTCTACATCGGCGCGCAGATCATCGCCCCAGGGCGCGTCCGCGCCACGCCGGAGGATGTCTTCTCGCTCAACCACAGCTGGAACCAGATGATCGTCGCCGGCTCCGCCTTCGGGGTCCTTCATCCCGGCGACTGGTGCGACGTGGGCCATCCGGAAGGGATTGCCGAAGCCGAGGCTCTCCTGCACTCTGCCCGGCATGGCTAAGCCTGCCTCCCTTTTCGCCCTGCCGCCCGGCGTGGATTTTCCCGCCGAACTGGTGGTCGGGATGCTGGAACTGCTCAGGGGAAAACCGCCCGAGGCGCTGGCCCGGGTCACGCTGATCGTCAACACCCAGCGCATGCGGCGCCGGGTGGTGGAGTGCCTGCAGACCCGAGGCGCGCTGCTTCTGCCGCGCATCCTTCTGGTGACCGAAGTCGCGGCGCTGGCCAACCTGCCGCTGCCGCAACCCATCCCGCCCTTGCGACGCAGGCTGGTTCTGTCGGTTCTGCTGGACCGGCTTCTGGCTACCGGCACCACGCATTTCCCGCGTGCAGCGTTGTATGACCTTGCCGACAGCCTTGCCGCGCTGATCGAGGAGATGCAGGGCGAAGGCGTGGCACCGGACCGGATCGCCGCGCTGGACGTCGCCAACCACTCGGCCCACTGGGCGCGGACGCAGGCTTTCCTCGGCATCGTGACCGAGGCTTTGGCCGGGGACGCGCCGGACGCGGAAACGGTTCTGCGCCGGGCAGTTCTGGCGCTGGGCGAAGGCTGGGCCACGACGCCCCCCGAGGGTCCGGTCATCCTTGCGGGCTCCACCGGGTCGCGGGGGACGACCGCGCTTCTGATGCAGGCTATCGCCCGGCTGCCCAGGGGCCTTGTGGTCCTTCCCGGCTTCGACTTCGACCTGCCGTCCGAGATCTGGGCGGGCATGGACGACGCTCTGTCCGCCGAGGACCATCCGCAATACCGCTTTCGCCGGGCGATGGAGCTTTTGGGCTGCACGCGGGACGATGTGAAGGCCTGGACCACGACCGAAGCCCCCGACCCGGCGCGGAACCGCCTTGTGTCTTTGTCGCTGCGCCCGGCGCCGACCACGCACCAATGGCTTGCTGACTTCGACAGCGAACAGCAGGCCGACGACCCCCGGTCCGAAGCGCTGGCCATCGCGCTCATCCTGCGACAAGCGGCCGAAGACGGCACCCGCGCGGCCCTGATCTCGCCCGACCGCAACCTGACGCGCCGGGTGACCGCGGCGCTGGACCGCTGGGGCATCCGTCCCGACGATTCCGCCGGGCGACCGCTGGCGCTGTCGGCCCCCGGGCGGCTCATGCGGCAGGTCGCGGGCCTGTTTGGCCAGAAGCTGACCGCCGACGCGCTGCTTGCGCTTCTCAAGCATCCGCTGGCCTTTTCCGGCCCCGGGCGCGGCCCTCATCTGGTCCTGACGCGCGAATTCGAACTGCACCTGCGTCGGAACGGCCCGGCCTTCCCGACCGCCGACAGCATCTGCGACTGGGCCGGGCGGTCGGGGATCGCGCAAGCCGAAGCCTGGGCGGGCATCGTGGCCGACACCCTGTGCGGTCACGCCACGATCGACCGACGGCGGCTGGCCGATTTCATTGCGCTGCACCTGCGCCTGACCGAACGACTTGCCGCGGGCTTTGCTTCTGGAGGAAGTGGTGCGCTTTGGGAGAAGGCCGCCGGGGAAACCGCGCTGCAAGCCGTCACCGAACTGCAGGCCGAGGCTTCCGCCGCAGGGGAAATGACCGCTGCGGACTACGCGGGCCTCTTTGTGGGGGTGTTGCAGCGGCATGACGTGCGCGAGACCGAAAGCGTCCATCCCGGGATCATGATCTGGGGCACGCTGGAAAGCCGGGTGCAGGGGGCCGACCTGGTGATCCTCGGCGGCCTCAATGACGGTATCTGGCCCGCACAGCCGCCTGCCGACCCCTGGCTGAACCGCGCGATGCGCAGGGAGGCGGGGCTGCTGCTGCCCGAACGCCGGATCGGTCTTTCGGCGCATGATTACCAGCAGGCGGTCGCGGCGCGCCGCGTGGTCCTGACCAGGGCGAAACGTGGCGAGGATGCCGAGACCGTCCCGTCCCGCTGGCTGAACCGGTTGGTGAACCTCGTGGCCGGCCTTCCCGGGCGGCGAGGGCCGGAGGCGTTGGCGGAGATGCGCGGTCGGGGCGAGCACTGGCTGCGCCTGACCCAGGCCTTCGATGCGGCACCCAAGCTCGAGGCCGCGCTGCGCCCCTCTCCTCGGCCACCGGTCACTGCGCGGCCGCGCAAGCTGTCGGTGACCGAGATCAAGACCCTCGTCCGCGACCCTTTCGCGATCTATGCCCGCCATGTGTTGAAGCTGAAACCGCTTGACCCGCTGCGGCCCGAAGCCGACCCGCGGCTGCGGGGTGTGGTGCTGCACGAGATTCTGGAACAGTTCCTTCGTCAGGGCGGCGGCGGGCGTGAGGCGCTGATGGACGTCGCCGGCAGGATCCTGGCCGCACGGGTCGCCTGGCCGCTGGCCCGCACAATCTGGCTAAGCCGCATCGCCAAGGCGGCAGATGCGTTCCTTGCCTTCTCGGCCTCGACCGGGGGCGAACCGGTGCTTCTGGAGGAAAAGGGCGCGCTTGCATTGTCGGGGCTCGACTTCACCCTGACCGGCAAGCCCGACCGGATTGACCGGCTGAAGGACGGGCGGCTTCTCCTGATCGACTACAAGACCGGCGATCCGCCCAGCGAGAAACAGCAAAGGCAGTTCGACAAGCAGCTTCTGCTGCTTGCCGCGATGGTCGAGAGTGGCGGCTTCAGGGGGCTGGATGCCGGGGAAGTGGCGCGGGTTGTCTATGTCGGCGTAAGAGCCGAGCTGAAGACCTCGGAGATCACGCTTGAACCCGGCACGGTTGCCGAAATCCGGGCCGAGTTCGGCAAGCTGATGGCCGCCTATGCCCGCCCCTCGCAAGGCTACACCGCACGGCGGGCGATGGAGAAGACGACCGACACCAGCGACTACGATCATCTGTCGCGCTTTGGCGAGTGGGACATGACCGATACCCCGGTGCCCGAGGATCCGGCATGACCCTGACTGACGCCACGCTTCGCCAGATCACCGCTGCCGATCCCGCGCGCAACACCTGGCTTTCGGCCAATGCCGGATCGGGCAAGACCCGCGTGCTGATCGACCGGGTGGCGCGGTTGCTTCTGAACGGGGTGGAGCCGCAGCACATCCTGTGCCTGACCTACACCAAGGCCGCGGCCTCCGAGATGCAGAACCGGCTGTTCGGGCGGTTGGGCGAATGGGCGATGAAACCCGACGCCGATCTGCGCGCGGCGCTGGCCGATTTGGGCGCGGGCGAAAGTCCGCCTTTGCGCCTTGAGCGCGCCCGCCAGCTTTTCGCCCGCGCGATCGAGACGCCCGGCGGTCTGCGCATCCAGACCATCCACGGCTTCTGCGGCAGCCTTCTCCGCCGCTTTCCGCTGGAGGCAGGGGTCTCCCCAGGTTTTCAGGAAATGGACGAGCGCGCCGGGCGGCAGATGCGGGCCGAGATCGTCGAGGAAATGGCCGACGGCGCGCAGGCCCATGTGGTCCGACGCCTGACCGAGGTGCAGAACGGCGAGGATTTCGGCAGGCTGGTCGAACAGATCGCCCGCCACCGCGTCCATTTTGCGCCAGCCCTGGATCAGGCCGGTGTCCGGCGGCTGTTCGGCCTGCCCGACGCAGTGGACGGGGCCCATCTGTTGGATGTTGCCTTCAACGGCAGTGAAGACTGGCTGATCGCGCGGTCTCTGCCAGTTCTGCGCGCAGCCGGCGGTTCTACAATGCAGGATCTGGCGCACGCATTGGCGAACATCGACTTCAACGCCCCGACCCGGGCTGATCTGGACGTGCTGTATCGCCTGTTTCTCAAGGTCGACCGGCAGCCGAAGTTCTCGAAAATTCCGACGCCCAAGGCGCGCACCGCGATGGGCGATCTCGTCCACGACTTCGATGATCTCATGCAGCGCGTGGCCGACGCCCGCGAGGTGGAACTGACGCTCGCCGCCGCCGAAAAGACCCTTGCCCTGCACGACTTCGCCGCCGTCTTCCTGCCCGAGTATGAGCGGCGCAAGGCGGTGCGAGGGCTTCTGGATTTCGACGACCTGATCCTGCGCGCCAAGGACTTGCTGACCAATCCGGCTCTGGCCGCCTGGGTCCTGTATCGGCTGGACGGCGGCATCGATCATATCCTTGTCGACGAGGCTCAGGACACCAGCCCCGAACAATGGGAGCTGATCGAGGCGCTTTCCGCCGAACTGATCGCCGGAGAAGGCTCGGGCAACCGGGATCGCACGCTGTTCGTCGTCGGCGACAAGAAGCAGTCGATCTACTCCTTCCAGGGTGCCGATGTCGCGGCCTTCGACCGGATGCGTGGCCACTTCGGAAGGCGGCTGTCCGGCGGCCCGGGACTGGCGGAATGCGTGCTGGAGCATTCCTTCCGCTCTTCTCGCGCGATCCTCGACGTGGTCGACGCGACCTTCACCCCGGACCAGCAGGCAGCGCTTGGCGGAGGCTCGCACCACCTTGCGTTCAACGACGCCCTTCCCGGTCGCGTCGATGTCTGGCCGGTGCTGGAAAAGGACGACAGGCCCGAGCCCGGCCCCTGGTACGAGCCGGTGGATGCCCCCGATCCCGAAGACCCGCAGATCGCTCTGGCCCGCAAGATCGCCGAATGGATTCGCGCCGGGGTCGGCGGCGGCGTCAGACTGCCGCAGGTGCCCCGCAACGGTGGCCCGGCCGAACGCGCGATGCGATGTGGTGACGTGCTGATCCTCGTACAGCGCCGGTCGCCGCTGTTTCACGAGATCATCCGCGCCTGCAAGGCCGCCGGCCTGCCCGTCGCCGGGGCCGACCGGCTGAAGCTGGGCGGGGAACTCGCGGTCAAGGACCTTGCGGCGCTTCTCGCCTTTCTTGACACGCCCGAGGATGACCTGGCGCTGGCATCGGTTCTCCGTTCACCGCTCTGCGGCTGGAGCGAGGCCGAGCTGTTCGGCCTGGCAAATCCGCGCGCTGGCTATCTGTGGGAGGCGCTGCGCGACCATCCGGGCCGCCCCGACACCCGCGCCTTCCTGAACGACATGCGCGGACAGGCCGACTTTCTACGCCCCTACGACCTGATCGAGCGGGTCCTGCACCGCCACGACGGCCGCCGCAAGCTGATCGGTCGTCTGGGCGCCGAGGCCGAGGACGGGATCGACGAGCTGCTCAGCCAGGCCCTGTCCTATGAGGCGCTGGAGATTCCCAGTCTCACGGGCTTTCTCGCCTGGATGGAGACCGATGACGTCGAGGTCAAGCGCCAGTTGGACAGCGAAGGCGACTGCATCCGGGTGATGACCGTCCACGGTGCCAAGGGGCTGGAGGCCGACGTGGTGATCCTGCCCGACACCTGCGACCGCACCCCCCAGGACCGCGATCAGATGTACCGCCTGCCGGACGGTCCTCCGGTGTGGAAGGTCACGAAAGAGGAAAGTCCCGCCCTCATCACTGCCGAACGCGAAGCGCGGGCCGAACGCAGCGCCGCCGAACGCCTGCGGCTGCTTTACGTCGCGATGACGCGCGCGCGGTGCTGGCTGGTGGTGGCAGGTGCCGGCAAGACCACGCAGGCAGACGGCTGGCACAACCTGATCTCTGCCGGCATTGCGGCGACCGGACGGACGGTGGCGCTGGAAGATGGCACCTTGCGGCACAGTTTCGCTGCCTGGCCAGAACCGCTGCACCCTGATCCGGTCAGGATCGCCCCCGTCGCCCTGCCGGGCTGGACCGGCACAGCGGCTCCCGAGGCTGTCCGCCCGACGCAAGTCCTGTCACCGTCAGATCTTGGCGGGTCCAAGGCGCTGTCCGGGGAGCCCGAAGCCGAGGAGGCAAAGGCGCGCGGCACGGCGCTGCACCTCTTGCTGGAGCGTCTTCCGGGCACCGCCCCTGAAAGCTGGCCCGCTCGCTCCACCGCTCTGATCGCCGAACCCGCGCTTGCTGCCGGTGCCTTGGCCGAGGCGCAGGTCATTCTGGGCCACCCCGACCTCGCGCCGCTGTTTTCGGCCGGCACACTCGCCGAAGTCGCCGTTTCCGCCCCGTGGCAAGGCATGGTTCTGACCGGGTCCATCGACCGGCTGGTGATCGCGCCGGACCGCGTGCTGATCATCGACTACAAGTCGAACAGGCTGATCCCGGACCGCCCCGAGGCCATACCCGAAGGTATCCTGCGCCAGCTTGGGGCCTATGCCCACATGGTCGCGGAAGTCTACCCCGACCGTCGGATCGAGACTGCGATCCTGTGGACGCGCAGACCCGTCCTGATGCCCGTCGGTCCCGAGATCGTGAGGCAGGCCCTGCTGCGAACCACGATCCCTTGACGTTCCCGACCCGCATCCATAGCTTCTTGCCCTGACCAATTCCCGAGGAGAACCGCCATGGGCGCTGCCACCGTCGCCGTTTCGGACGCCACTTTCGATGCCGAGGTCCGCAAGTCGCCAATCCCGGTCGTCGTCGATTTCTGGGCCGAATGGTGCGGCCCCTGCCGCCAGATCGGCCCGGCGCTGGAAGAGTTGGCCACGCAATACGCGGGCAAGGTGAAGATCGTGAAGGTCAACGTCGACGAGAACCCCGACAGCCCCGCTGCGCTTGGCGTGCGCGGCATCCCGGCGCTGTTCATGTTCAAGGACGGTCAGGTCGTGTCGAACAAGGTCGGCGCCGCACCGAAGGCCGCGCTGGAAAACTGGATCAAGTCGGCGATCTGATCCATCCGACGCCTCTTCGCTGCGCCTGGCTCCCTGATGGGGCCGGGCGCTTGCATGTCTGTCTGGATGTCGTGATAGACTGACGGGATGGCCCCGCTTTCTGTCCTCCTCCTTGGCGGCACCGGCACGATCGGCCGGGCAACCGCGCAGGCACTGCGGGCTGAGGGGCACCGCGTCACCGCCCAGATCCGACCACAGGCCGACGCCGCCAGGCTGGCTGGCTGCACGATCCTGCGTGGCCAGATCGAACCTGCCGCCCTCGCCTCTGCCATGACCGGAATCGACGCCGTGGTCTCTTGCATGGCCAGCCGCACGGGCGCACCCCAGGACGCCTGGGCCATTGATCACGCCGCGAACGCTGCCGCTCTCGAGGCCGCCATCAACGCGAGGGTCCGTCACTTCGTCCTCGTCTCCGCGATCTGCGTGCAAATACCGCTGCTCGACTTTCAGCGCGCCAAGCTGGCTTTCGAGGCGGAACTGCAGGCAGCACCCCTGGACTGGACCATCGTCCGTCCGACCGCCTATTTCAAATCACTGTCCGGCCAGGTCGCCCGGGTGCAAAAGAGCCGCCCCTTCCTGGTCTTCGGCACCGGCAGGCTGACTGCCTGCAAGCCGATCTCGGACGCCGACCTTGGCCGCTTTCTCGGCCTCTGCCTGACAGACCCGGACAAACGAAACCGCATCCTGCCCATCGGCGGCCCCGGCCCCGCGATCACGCCCATGGATCAGGCCGCGATGCTGGAACGGCTGCTCGGACGCCCGGTTCCGATCCGGCATGTCCCCGTCGCGCTCATGACTGGGATCGTCGGTTTTCTCACCGCCCTGGGCGCGATCTCGCCCCGCTGTGCCGCAAAGGCCGGGCTGGGGCGCATCGGGCACTATTACGCCACACAATCCATGCTGGTGTGGGACGCGGCCCGCGACCGCTATGACGCCGATGCGACACCCGAGTTCGGCACCGACCGGCTGGAGGATCACTACTCTGCAATGTTGCGCGGCGAGATCGCCGACGACCGCGGTGCGCATGCAGTCTTCTGATCCGCTGGCGTCCAGGCTCGACAGCCACTGGCTATTTGATCCCACGGTTTGATGGTGCGATCCTTTCTCAGGAATGGAAAGAAGCACTATGGGCCAGCTTCTTCACGGGAGCGCCACCACGACAGAGGCAGTCCGTCGAGCGATACAGCGAAACTTGTGACATGCTTGCGAAAGGGACGTACGGGCGCGAAAAATCCAGCGATTGCAGGCGATTCTTGAGCGGTTTTCCATCATCGCGAATGACGTGATGGGCTACTCCAGCATTCTTCCATGCGCGTCATTACCATCGGCATCTGCGGTGTGCAGCCCTAATTCGCGCGGCGGGTGATCTCGTCCGGTGGCAGGGGCTCGTCTTCGGCGACCAGCGGTTCCGGTCGTGGACCGTGGCGGGCTTCCATCAGGGGCAGAAGCTCGGCCAGAGCGGGAGAGGAGCTGGTGGCGGGCGGCGTCCGCCAAGACAATGTGTCGAAGCTGCCGCAGTTTTCGCAAATCGGCTGCCAGCCATCATGGATCGCTTGGCATTTGTCGCAGACCCATTGCGGGCCGCGTGGCGCGGCGATTGCGCGCGCGACAAGATCGCGCACGATTGAATCTTCCGCGCCTTCTCCCCGGGCAATCGCCGCCAGAATGGCCAGCGAACGCTGCGTGGGCGCACGAGTGGCGATGTCGTCCAAAGCGCGGCGGGCCCCCGGGAAGTCCTCGGTCGCCAGCAGGAGTTCAGCCAGCAGCATCCGGGTTTCGTCACTGTCGGGGCGCGCGTTGGTCAAGGTGCGGAAGCGCTTGAGCCGGTCCTGGGGGGATTCTTCCGGTTCAATTTCGGCGAAAACGGCAGCAAGGTCGGGATGCGGCAGGACTTCCCATGCCTTTTTCAGGACTCGGGTCGCGTTCTTCTTGTCGCCCTTTGCCAGATAGCCCCGGCCGGCCATTGCCGCGGCGGGGATCAGGTCGGGCGACAGCCTGTTTGCCTCGATCGCCGCTTCGCGTGCCTCGATGCTGGCAGTGTCATCCATCACGGTACGGGCTTGCTGCAGGGCCAGGACGGCATCGCGACGGCGGTAGACGTCCTTCGGCAATGTTCCGGCCCGCAGTTTGGCACCCAATGTGGTGCGCGCACCGGACCAGTCGCCAGAATCAGACTGGAGTTTCAGCAGGATATCCTGTGTTTCAGCATGCCCGGGTCGCAGCTCGAACGCCTTCTCGGCCAGTTTCAGCGCCACTTCGCGGTCACCGTCCGCCAGCTTTTGCTGCAGCAGGCCGCGCACGCCGACAAAGCGGGTGGCATCGTCCCGGAGCAGGGTCTTGTAGGCCTCGGTAGCGCGTTTGCGGTCACCGGCGGCTTCGGCGGCTTGCGCGACAAGCAGCGTGGTAAGCTCGGGTTTGCCGAGCAAACGCTCGGCATTCTGGGCGCGGCTCAGGGCGAGGCGCGGCTCGCCCGACGCCAGGGCCATCAGGCCCTCGGACAAGGCGCGATAGCCTTTGCGTTCGCGGTTGCGATCGAAGTAGCGCGAGATTGCGGTCTCGTCGCCGTTCAGAAAGCGGAAGCTGGCCCCGACAAGGCCGAGGGCCTTCAACAAGAGCCAGACCGCGATGACGATCAGCAGCGCCAGAACAGCAGCCTGCACCGGGCCGATGGTGAATTCCCACCCGGCGACGGTAAGGCGCATGGTCTCGCCGGTTTCGGAAAGAAGCCCGGCCCCCAAGGCAAGAGCGGCGACGAGGACAACGAAGAGAATGACCTTTGTCAGCGACCAGAGCATCATTCCCCCCGCGTCGCTTTCAGGGCAGCGGCGGCAGCGACTTGGTTGGCTGCAGCGGCCACCCAGCCTGCAAGCGGAGCCTTCACGGTGTCCTCCAGCGGTGCAAGCTCGGCCAGGGCATCGGCCACGCGGCCTTCGGTCAGCGCAAATTCGGCGCGGGACAGAATGGCTTCGGGGCTGGTGCCGTCGCGCGGAGTCAGGGGTCGGGCCCCGGTTTGCGCGGCAAGAAAATCGACAAGGCGCTCGGACCAGCCACCGCCCGCGTCGGACGCGCGCGCGACGCGAAGGGCCTCGCGGGCGGCGGCCGGGAAATCAGCCTGCAGAGTGGCAAGCGTCGGAACCCCGGCTTCGGCCAACGGCCCGAGCGTCGATGTCAGGGCCGGGTCGGCGAGAGCCTGCAATTCCGGCGTGAATGGCCGCCCATCGGTCACCGCGCGGGCCAGCGCGTCAAGGGATTCGGCGCGCCGGGCAGCCGCTGCGGCGGCCTCGGCCTCGGCGGCACGGGTTCTGGCGGCGGTCTCGGCAGCGTCAAGTCGGGCCAGCGCCGCGTCCAGCCGGTTCTGGATCTCGGCGGATGAGCCGGCCGCGGGCACTGCTGCCAGGCGACGCTCCAACTCGGCGACCTTTTCAGCCAGTGCCGGGTCGGTGCCGCCGGGTCTGGCGGGCAAGGCCTCGATGGCAGCCAGCCGCCTGTCAAGCGCATCGAGGCGCGAGTTGAGGCCAGAGAGGTCACCCCGGTCGGACACCGGCGCGGTTTCCAGCGTCCCGATACGATCGGACAGGGCCGCAAGCTCGCCCTTGATCCGGTCTAGAGCCTCGGCCTGTTGCGCCTCGGACGCGGCAACGCTGGCGGATAGCGTCGCCAGTTCGGCGCGCTGGTCGGGCGCGGCAAGGCCGAGCAGGTCGAATTGGGAAACGGCGAAGCCGCCAAGCGCGGCCAGCGCACCGCCAAGTACCGGGGCCAGGAAACCCGACCTGCGGGCCGGCGGCGCAGGGGGAAGCGACGGCGCAGCCGGTTCGGGGTCGGCGACCGCACCCCCCGCGACACTGTCCTGCGCTGCGGGTTCGATCGTGTCTGCGGCGACGGCGACCGCGACCGGTTCGGCCACCGTGCTCCCGGTTGCAGGCTGGGGGTCCTTGCGTCTTGTCATGCGGCGGCCCTTTCGTCCCTTGCTGCCCACCTAAGCATTCGCCGGGTGCCGGTTCAAGGCAGGGAGGCGGCGGCAAGCAAGCTTTCGACAGCGTCGAGCATCGCGTCGGCATCCGGCTTCGCGGCAATGACCAGGGCGCTGCGCGGGATGGCGGATGCGGCCGTCGCGACGGCCGCGCTCATCGCGGCGATGCCGAGGCTGGCGCGGGCGTCGGCGGGCATCGCCTTGCCGAAGATCAGCGCACTGCGCGGAGAGAAGAGCGGCAGGATCACGCCGCCCGGTCGGCGCAAAAGCGCGCGGGACTCGCCTTCAAGGGGCAGGGCAGCCTGTAAATACACCTGTAAAGATTGTACGGCAATGTTGTTCTTTATCAGATAGTTCTCAAGGTCTCCTGCAGTATCCACGCCCCGTAGATACAAAAGGCGGCCGGATTCTGGCCGGGACAGCAGGCCTGCCGCCAGATCCGACACGTCGCCATCGGCGGACTGCGCGTCAAACCCTGCGGCCGCCGCCGCCGCCGCTGTTGCCCGCCCGACGCAATAGGCCCGCCGCGGCAGGTCCGCCCGCAAGCGGACCGCAGCCTCTACCGCCCGCGCCGAGGTGAAGATGACGCCGGAAAAGGGCCCGTCCGGGAGCGGTGGCGAAAGGAACTGCGGCGCCATGAGCGGGGACACGAACGGCCGCACCCTGGGCCCAAATCGCGCCGTCAGCTTCCGCACGAAACCGTTCGCCTGCGCGCGGGGTCGCGTGACCAGCACGGGAATGCCAAGCTCCGGGCGTCGCGACGGATCGGATTGTCTCGCCATGTGCATGGTGTTACCTGCGGCAGACCCCTCGTGCAACGGCGGCCATGGACCGGACCCTTACCCTTCTCGGCATCGAGTCAAGCTGCGACGACACCGCAGCCGCGGTCGTCCGGGAGCGGGTTGGTGGGCGACCGGAAATCCTGTCGTCGGAAGTCGCGGGCCAGACCGCCCTCCACGAAGCCTTTGGCGGGGTCGTCCCGGAAATCGCCGCCCGCGCCCATGCCGAGCGGCTGGACGGGGTGGTCGAGGCGGCGCTGCAGCGGGCCGGCATCGGGCTGGGCGATCTGGACGCGGTCGCGGTCACGGCGGGGCCAGGGCTGATCGGCGGCGTGCTGTCAGGCGTGATGCTGGCACGCGGATTGGCTGCCGCAAGGGCCTTGCCGCTGGTGGCGGTGAACCATCTTGCGGGCCATGCTCTGACGCCGCGGCTGACGGACGGAATCGACTTTCCCTATCTGATGCTTCTGGTTTCCGGCGGGCATTGCCAGTTCCTGCTGGTCACGGGCGCGGACGGTTTCCGGCGTCTGGGTGGAACGATCGACGATGCTCCGGGTGAAGCCTTTGACAAGACAGCCAAACTTCTGGGCCTGCCGCAGCCCGGCGGACCGGCGGTCGAGGCTGAGGCTGTGCGGGGCGATCCGCTGCGGTTCCGGTTTCCAAGACCGCTTCTGGATCGCGAGGGGTGCGATCTGTCCTTCTCGGGTCTGAAGACCGCGCTGTTGCGGGCGCGGGACGCCCTGGTGGCCGAAAAGGGCGGGATCACCCTGCAGGACCGCCGCGACCTGTGTGCCGGGTTCCAGGCTGCGGTTGCCGAAGTGCTGGCGGTCAAGACCGCACGGGCGCTGGACCTGGCGGGCTTGCGCCCGACGGCGCTGGCGGTGGCCGGGGGCGTGGCGGCAAACGGGGTCGTTCGGACCGCGCTGAAGTCTGCTGCAGCCCGGGCCTGCATTCCGTTCCTGGCCCCGCCACTGCAGTTCTGCACCGACAACGCGGCCATGATCGCCTGGGCGGGGATCGAGCGGTTGCGCGCGGGCCTGCCGCCTTCGCCCGAATTTGTCGCGCGCCCGCGCTGGCCGCTGGACGAGGCGGCCCCGGCTCTGCTGGGGTCGGGACGAAAGGGGGCGAAGGCATGATCGGCATCGCCGGGGCCGGCGCCTTCGGGACGGCGCTGGCCGTCGCCCTGGCACGGGCCGGTCGCGAGGTCCGGCTCTGGGCGCGTGACCCCGGGCAGGTCCGGCAGATGCAGGAAACCTGGCGCAACGACCGCGCCTTGCCGGGCGTCGATCTGCCGCAAACGGTCTCGGTTCACGCCGCTATCCGCGAAATCTGCGGCGGTGAGGCCTTGCTGCTGGCGGTTCCGATGCAGGCGCTTGGCGGAGTGCTGGCCCACCATTCCGAGATCGGTCCGGGCCAGCCGCTTGTCGCTTGCTGCAAGGGCGTCGATCTCGCCAGTCTGCGCGGGCCGGTCGCGCTGATCCTTGCCCGCCTGCCGGATGCCACGGCCGCGATCCTGACCGGGCCAAGCTTTGCGGCGGACATCGCCAGGGGACTCCCGACAGCCCTGACCCTGGCCGCGACGGCAGAGGGTGCCCGGCTGCAGGACCTGCTGTCGACCCCGACCCTCCGCCTGTATCGCTCGGATGACATCATCGGGGCCGAACTTGGCGGGGCGCTGAAGAATGTCGTGGCCATCGCGGCAGGCACGGTGATCGGCGCAGGCCTCGGCGACAGCGCCCGCGCGGCCCTGATGACGCGGGGTTATGCCGAGATGGTGCGCCTTGCGACCGCCCTGGGTGCGAAGCCGGAGACGCTCGCCGGTCTATCCGGCCTGGGCGACCTGGTGCTGACCTGCACGTCGGCGCAGTCGCGCAACTTCCGCTTTGGTCTGGCCCTCGGTCAAGGCGCACGCTTTGAAGAGGGGATCACCGTCGAGGGGGTGGCGACGTCACGTGCGGCGGTGCGGCTGGCGGCGGAACAGGGGATCGACATGCCGGTGACCGCCATGGTTGACGCACTTGCGTCCGGTCGCATCGCGCTGAATGATGCCGTCGGCCAGCTTATGCGCCGCCCCCTGAAACAGGAATGACCATGCGCTATGCGTTGATCTGTATCGACAAGCCGAACGCCCTGCAGACCAGGGTCGAAAACCGCGCGGCGCATCTGGCGTATATACAAGACACCGGCGTGGTCGAACAGGCTGGTCCGTTCATCGATGCCGCCGGCCAGATGTGCGGCAGCCTGCTGATCCTGGGGGTGGCATCGAAGGCCGAAGCCGAAGCCTGGGCGGCGGACGATCCCTATGCCAAGGCCGGGCTGTTCCAGTCCGTGACGATCCAGGAATGGAAGCGGGTAATCGGATGAGCCGCTGGCTGTTCAAATCGGAACCCGATGTCTGGGGCTGGGAGCATCAGGTCGCACGGGGCGACGCCGGTGAGGAATGGCACGGGGTCAGGAACTACCAGGCGCGCAACAACATGCGGGCGATGAAGCTCGGCGACCGGGGGTTCTTCTACCACTCGAACATCGGCAAGGCGATCGTCGGAATCGTTGAAGTCTGCCGGGAAAGTGCGCCGGATTCGACAACCGACGACCCGCGCTGGGACTGCGTCTGGATCAAGGCGGTTGCGCCGCTGGCGCGCCCGATCACTCTGGACGAATGCAGGACGATCCCGGGGCTGGAGAAGATGGTTCTTGTGAACAACACCCGGCTTTCGGTGCAGCCGGTGCGGCCCGAGGAATGGGCGATCATCTGCCGGATCGGTGGCGTCGATCCGTGAGCCTTGTTTCTGTCCGGTATCGATACGCATGTGTATATGCCGGATTTTTTCACAATGATTTCAATGAGGCGCTGGCCTTGCCCCGGACACTCTGGGGATCGGTCGCCTTGCCAAAGGAGAAATCGGTTGGTCTTCGGGATCACGGCTGTATTCCTGTCGCCGACCCGGTCGACGGTCGTCTCGCAGATCGACTTCCCGAACCTGCACCAGTTCCTTGACGCGCTGACCCTGATGTATCGGGTGACGACGCGCCTTGCCGGGCGTTTTATCACACCGATGATCTTCGCGAAATCCGGGCGCGGCAGGACGCCTTCGCCGGGGCGGTGCCGGCGGGCGATACGGCGGCAATGATCCTGTTGAACCGCGACTTCCATGTCGCCATCGCGAAGGCCGGGCAGAATCCGTACTACCTGCAGCTTTTTCCCACGCCTGCTGGACGAGGGGCGGCGCATCCTGCGGCCGTACTGCTATCCGACGTTCGAGCCCGGTCTGCCGCATCCGTATATACAGGAACATGAGGCGATCATCGCGGCGATCGCCGCCCGGGATGTCGATACATGCGACCGGCTGGCAAAGGAACATGCCGACAGCATCGTGCAGCAGATCCAAGACATGCTGGCGCGCGATCTGCAGCAGGGCATCACGCTTTGAAAATCTTGTCGACAAACTAAATACAACGTTTATCCTAGACCCAGGCACGCGCGGATTCGCCCGCTTTCAGGAGGATGCAGCATGAAATCCGATATCTTCTCGGGCACGATCCCGGCCTTGATGACGCCCTGCAAGGCCGACCGGATACCCGACTTCGACGCATTGGTCGCCAAGGCGAAGGAGCTGGTTGGCCTTGGCATGTCGGCCGTCGTCTACTGCGGCTCGATGGGAGACTGGCCCTTGCTCACCACCGAACAGCGGATGGAGGGGGTTGAGCGTCTGGTGAAAGCCGGCATCAGGGTCGTCGTCGGCACCGGCGCGGTAAATACAGCCACTTCCGCCGCCATCGCCGCCCACGCCCAGAGCGTCGGCGCACATGGGCTGATGGTGATCCCCCGCCTGTTGTCGCGCGGCACCGTTGTCGCGGCGCAGCGGGCGCATTTCAAGGCGGTCCTGTCGGCGGCCCCGAAACTGCCCGCCGTGATCTACAACAGCCCCTATTACGGCTATTCCACGAAGGCCGACCTCTTCTTCCAGATCCGGGCCGAGCATCCGAACCTTGTCGGCTTCAAGGAGTTCGGCGGCCATGACGACCTGTCCTACGCCGCGAACGCGATCACCGGGGCCAGCGCGGATTTGAAGCTGATGATCGGTGTCGATACCGCCGTCTACCACGGCTACGTCAACTGCAACGCCGACGGCGCGATCACCGGAATCGGCAATGTCCTCCCGCGAGAGGTGCTGCATCTGGTGTCCTTGTGCAAGGCTGCCCAGAAGGGCGACGCCGAGGCTCGGCGGCTGGCGTTCGAGCTGGACAGCGCGATGCAGGTCCTGTCCGAAGTCGACGCAGGGCCTGATCTTGTGTTGTTTTTCAAGCACATGATGGTCCTGCGCGGTGAGTTGGCCTACACCCACCACTTTACCGAGGGCGATGAGCTGTCGGCCAGCCAGAAGGGCTTTATCGAAGCCCAACTGCGGATGTTCGACGCCTGGTATGCCGATTGGGCCAAGCAGCCAGAGGCCCGGAAATACGCCGCCTGACATGAAAGTCATCGTCATCGGGGCCGGGGTCATCGGCCTTTCTGCCGCCCTGATGGCGCAGGCGCGGGGTCTTTCGGTCACGGTCATCGACCGCGAAGGCCCCGCCGCAGGGGCTTCGGCGGGGAATGCCGGGGCTTTCGCCTTTACCGACATCCTGCCGCTGGCGTCGCCCGGCATCCTGCGGAAGGCACCGAAGTGGTTGCTTGACCCCCTCGGCCCTTTGACCATCCCGCCAGCCTACGCCTTGCAGATCACGCCCTGGCTTTACCGCTTCTGGCGGGCCTGTTCGCCACGCGCTGTGGCTGCCTCTACCGCCGCCCAGACGGCGATGATGGACCTCTCCCGGGCCGAGTTGGAGCCATTTCTGACCGCAACCGGCACGCTCTCGATGCTGCGCAAGAACGGCAACCTTCAGGTCTACGAAACCGAGGCCGAGTTCCGTGCGTCGCTGCCCGGCTGGGACGCGCGAACCGCGCACGGGATCGAGTTCAGGCATATGACCTCAGAGGAGATGGCCGAGGTGCAACCCGGCCTCTCCCCCCGGTTCACGCGCGGCACGTTTACCCCCGGATGGTGGTCGATCAATGATCCGAAGGACTATGTCCTGGCGCTGGCAGCGCGCTTCCAGGCCCAGGGCGGGGCGATCCTGCGGGCCGAGGTGACGGGGCTGACGCCGCAGGACGGAAGAGTATATATACAGGCCAAGGCCGAGCCACTGGTGGCCGACAAGGTCGTGCTTTGCGCCGGTGCCTTTTCGCACCGCATCGCCGCGACACTGGGTGAGAGTATCCCGCTGGAAACGGAGCGCGGCTACAACACCACGCTTCCGACGGACGCCTTGGATTTGCGCTGCCAGGTCACGTTTGGCGGTCACGGCTTTGTTGTCTCGCGTCTGTCCACCGGAATCCGTGTCGGTGGAGCGGTAGAGCTAGGAGGCCTGTCCCTGCCGCCGAACTTCAAGAGATCCGAGGCGATGTTGCGGAAGGCAAAGGTTTTTTTCCCGGACCTCAAGACTGAAGGCGGCAGGCAGTGGATGGGCTTCCGGCCGTCGCTGCCCGACAGTCTGCCTGCGATCGGGCGGGCCAAGGCCTCACCGCATGTTGTATATGCATTCGGCCACGGCCACCTTGGCCTGACACAAAGCACCGGGACTGGAAGGATCGTGGCGGACCTTCTAACCGACGCTTCGCCCCCGCTAAACCTGACCTCTTTCTCGCCGCAAAGGTTCTGACATGGCTGTATATACGTTCTCCTGCCTCGACGGGCACACCTGCGGCAATCCGGTGCGGCTGGTTTCGGGCGGCGGTCCCCGGTTGCGGGGCGCGACAATGCTGGAACGCCGGGCGCATTTCCTGAAGGATTTCGACTGGATACGGACCGGGCTGATGTACGAGCCGCGGGGGCATGACATGATGTCGGGGTCGATCCTGTATCCCCCGACGCGTGAGGATTGCGACGTCGGCGTGCTGTTCATCGAAACCTCCGGCTGCCTGCCCATGTGCGGGCATGGGCTGATCGGGACGGTCACGATGGGGATCGAGAACGGCCTGATCACCCCGCGGGAACCGGGGCGGTTGGCGGTGGATGCTCCAGCGGGGCGGGTGGAAGTTTCGTATATACAGGACGGGCGGTTTGTCGAGGAAGTGCGGCTGACCAATGTGCCGGGATTCCTTTATGCTGAAGGGCTTACGGCGGAGGTTGACGGCCTGGGCGAGGTCGTGGTGGACGTGGCCTATGGCGGCAACTTCTATGCCATCGTCGAGCCGCAAAAGGCGTTCCGCGACATGGCGGACCATACGGCGGGAGAGCTGGTGGGCTGGTCGCCAAAGCTGCGGGCGGCGCTGAATGCGAAGTATGAGTTCGTGCATCCCGAACATCCGGCGATCCGGGGGTTAAGCCATATCCTGTGGACCGGCAAGCCCACGGTGCCGGGGGCCCATGCGCGTAACGCCGTGTTCTATGGAGAAAAAGCGATTGACCGCAGCCCTTGCGGGACGGGGACCTCGGCCCGGATGGCGCAGCTGGCGGCGAAGGGCAAGCTGGCCGTGGGGGACGAGTTCCACCATGAGAGCATCATCGGGTCGATCTTCAAGGGGCGGGTCGAGGCGGCGGCGACGGTGGCGGGGCGGGAGGCGATCGTGCCCTCCATCGCCGGGTGGGCGCGGCAGACGGGGATCAACACGATCTTCATCGACGACCGCGACCCGTTTGCGCATGGGTTTGTGGTGAAGTAGCCGCTGGTCCGGCGTTCGCTGTATTAGATCAAGGGGTTGGCTGTAGATACGGCGTCTGGAAGCCGTCTGGATTCGGTATTGAAAGCGTCCATACGCGCGTATGGCGACTGTTGCGTTAACCATCCGTCGCGAATCGGGGTTTGGCGGGCGCCCCCCACCCCCATCCCCTCCCCACGGAGGGGGAGGGGAGGTGCTTCGGGCTTCTGGTGCGCTGCGGGGGTTGGGGGAGCGCCTGGGGTGGGCGGCGGATGCCGCCGGCGGGGATATTTGGTGAAGGGAAAGGCGGTTGATGGATGCGCGTTCGCCCTTCGTGGGGCTTCATGGGTGATGGACACTGGGCGAAGGATCAAAGTAGGGCGGAACGGATTAAGCGGTGAAGGCCCGACCTGCGGGTGGTGCAGCAATTGACCTGATCGCACCTGGGCGCCTAGCTTCTTGAATGTACTCTCTTGCAGCAGGCATCAAGTCTGACCCAGTCCGCCGATGGGCTCTGCCTGATCGGGTCTTCTTTGGTCATGGTGCCTGCGCGATCCTTGCCGGTGTCTATCTGCGCGACCCGCCGCTTCCGGGCTTTGTTGCAGAGAGGATCGTTCCGGCTGACAGTCTTGCGGGAAACCACATCTATGTCACTGATGGGACTGTGGCCTTCGACTATCACGGATACTCTTTAAGGGCGCGTCTTTTGCGTCACCACACCGATGGGTGGGCACAGCGTTATCCCGGTGCTTGGAGCTGCCGGATCGAGCGAGTTGCCTTTGACCTTCTGGACGGCAAGGCGCTCAACCAAAACCAGATGCTTGGCCCGACGCAGTATCTTCATGACCCGATCCCACGCGCTGACGCGTTCTTGCATCGGATCGATCACCGCCAAAGTTATCGGTGCGCAAGGGAACGAAAATAGCTGACGTCCGCCAAGGCCTTCATGTACAGATCCTACCCCTTCGCCGAGAAGTAATCCGCGATGGTCTTGGCCATTGCCTCGGAGATCCCGTCCACCGCCTGCAGGTCCGCCACTCCCGCCCGCGCGACGGCCTTCGCTGACCCGAAGTGTTGGAGGAGGGCGCGTTTGCGGGTGGCTCCGATGCCGGGGATGTCGTCTAGGGGGGTCAGGCTGACGGCCTTCGCCCGTTTGGCGCGGTGGGCGCCGATGGCCCAGCGGTGGGCCTCATCCCTAAGGCGCTGGATGAAGTAGAGGACGGGGTCGTTCCTTTGCAGGGCGAAGGGGCGTTCGCCCGGGCGGTGGAATTCCTCCTTGCCCGCGTCGCGGTCGATGCCTTTGGCGACGCCGACCATCGGGATGTCCTCGACGCC
>NCDY01000170.1 GCA_002280405.1 Rhodobacterales bacterium 32-66-9
GCGGCTGGCGGATTGGCGTCTGGGCGCGGCGATGGATCGGGGGGCCGAGGTCGTGCTGCGCTATCAGGCGGTGGGCGAGGCGGCGGCACGGGGGAAGCTGGCGGCGTTTCTGGCCGGGCCGGTCGGGCGCTACAGCGAGATGCGGGATTTTCCGGGGGTGGCGGGGACCTCGCGTCTGTCCGAGAACCTGACTTATGGCGAGATCGGGATCCGCGAGGTCTGGTATGCGGGCCTGCGGGCGCGGGAAGAGGGCAAGGCGGCGGCGGTGAGCTTTCTGCGCGAACTGGCCTGGCGGGAGTTCAGCTATCACCTGATGCACCACTCGCCGCAGATCGTGAGCACGAACTGGAAGCCGGAGTGGGACGATTTCCCCTGGCGCGGCGACAACCCGGAGGCCGAACGCTGGCGGCGCGGCATGACGGGCGAGCCCTTCGTCGATGCGGCGATGCGCGAGATGTATGTCACGGGGACCATGCACAACCGGGCGCGGATGATCGCGGGGAGTTACCTGACGAAGCATCTGCTGACGCATTGGACAGTGGGGCTCGACTGGTTCGCCGATTGCCTGACCGACGGGGACCCGGCGGCCAATGCGATGGGCTGGCAATGGGTCGCGGGTTCGGGGCCGGATGCGGCGCCTTATTTCCGGGTGTTCAACCCGGCCGGGCAGGCGGAGAAGTTCGACCCGAAGGGCGCCTATCAGCGCCGGTTCATCGCGGAACTCGCGCGGGAACCGGGGGCCGAGGCGCTGGGTTTCTTCGACGCGGTGCCGCGGTCCTGGGGGTTGGATCCGAAGGCGCCCTATCCGCGGCCGGTGGTGGACCTGGCCGAGGGCCGCGCGCGGGCGCTGGCGGCCTATGCGGCACGAAAGTCTTGATGTGATGGATGGGCTTGGTGAAACTGGCCAACAAAAGAACCCTGGGGGTGGGCGCATGGACGTGTTGACGACGGTGAAGGGGCAGGGGGGTCTGCCGCGCTACTTCGCTGCTGCCTTTGAAGCCGCCGGACGGCTGGGAGAAGGACGGATGGACTTTGTCCTTCCCGATGGCCGACGCTTCCGGATCGAGGGCAGGGCCCCGGGGATCGCGGCGGAAATCCGGGTACCTGGGCTTCTGCGACGCCTATCTGGAGGGCTGGTGGGACACGCCGGACCTGCAGGCCTTCCTGGACCTGATCCAGCGCCCGGCGAACAATGTGGTGGGCGACGGCTTCCCCGGCCTGGGACTGGTGCGCGCCTATGAACGGCTGCGCTTCTGGCTGCAGTCGAACTCGCGGCGGCAGGCGAAGAAGAACATCGCCTATCACTACGACCTGGGGAACGAGTTCTACCGGCTGTGGCTGGACGAGACGATGACCTATTCCTCGGCGATCTTCCAGAACCCGCAGGAAAGTCTGGAGGCGGCGCAGACCCGGAAATATGCCAGCATGGTCGACCAGATCGGCGCCTGCGCTGGCGAGCATGTGCTGGAAATCGGCTGCGGTTGGGGCGGTTTCGCGGAATATGCGGCGAAGGAGCGCGGGTTGCGGGTCACGGGGCTGACCATCAGCCGCGCCCAGCACGATTTCGCGGTCGAGCGGATCGCGAAGGCGGGGCTGGCCGACCGGGTCGAGATCAAGTTGCAGGATTATCGCGACGAGCGCGGAAGCTATGACGGCATCGCCTCGATCGAGATGTTCGAGGCGGTGGGCGAAAGATACTGGCCGGTGTATTTCGACACGCTGCGCGAGCGGCTGAAGCCCGGGCGCAATGCGACCTTGCAGATCATCACGGTGGCGGATGCGCGGTGGCATCTTTACCGGCGGAGCGTCGATTTCATCCAGAAATACATCTTTCCGGGCGGCATGTTGCCCGCGCCTTCCGTCCTGCGGGCCGAGGTGGAGAAGGCGGGTCTGCGGGTGAAGGGATCCATCGAATTCGGCGAAAGCTACAGCCTGACCCTGCGGCGCTGGCATGAAACCTTTGCCGAACGCTGGGGCGAGGTCAGGAAGCTGGGGTTCGACGACAGGTTCAAGCGGATGTGGGATTTCTACCTCGCCTCTTGCGCGGGGGCGTTTCAGGGTGGAAACTGCGACGTGACGCAGATCACGGTGACGCGTCCTGGCTGAGGACATCCGAATGGCTCAACCCATGCCGACTGGTGCCAAGCTGACGGCGGCGATCTGTTTTGCGGTCGTGGGCTGGGTGCTGGCAAACTATTACGCGCAGAACATGCCGGATGCCTCGGCAGCGGGCAGGATCCGCGAGGCGGCGGGCGTGCTGGGTGCGTTGGTCGGCTGGATGGTGATGGGCCCCTCGGTCGGCAAGGGCTATGTCGAGGCGGCGGGCGCGGGGATCAAGACGGCGGTGGTCCTGGCGGTGGTCGCGCTTTTCCTTCTGGCCTTGCGCGAAATGCTCGATAACTCGGTCAGGATGCGCTATGACGGCGCGCTGGAAGCGATCGTCGACGTGTTCCAGACCATGGCGAAACGGTCCGAGGCGTTGTTGTCGCTGGGCGTTTTCGGCACGATCCTGCTGGGCGGGATCATCGGCGGGCTTTTGACCGAAAATGCCGGACGGCGCTGGAAATAGCGTGACCCCATCGCTGCAAGCGGTGTCGGCGGACCTGCGCCTGGCGGTTCTGGACGGAGCCGATCCGGGCACGGCGACCGCGCGGCTTGGCTATCTGGCCGGAGTCGTCGCCGCGGCGGGGGCGGACTGGTCGATTTTCGCGGGCACGGAAGGCGCAGTCCTGGCCAGGCTGGTGCTTCGGGCGTTGGACCGCTTGTCCCCGGGCGTGGTCGGTCGTCGGCTGGGCGCGCTGCGGGTCGAGGCCGCAAGCCGGGTCCGGGCGGCGGGCGCTTCGGCACGGGGCCAGCGGGTCGGATCGGGGGAAGTGGAAGCCGGGATGCCGGAACCGTCGCATGCCGGGTTCTTCGGGCTCGACCTCTGGACGCTGCGGCACCGGCGTTTCGATGGCCGGATGAGCCCGAAATTGCGGCGCGAGATCTTCGTGATGGGCGATGCCGTGACGGTGTTGCCCTATGATCCGGCGCGCGACCGGGTGCTGCTGATCGAACAACTGCGGATGGGACCCTT
Organism: Rhodobacterales bacterium 32-66-9; assembly: GCA_002280405.1. Classification (GTDB taxonomy): domain Bacteria; phylum Pseudomonadota; class Alphaproteobacteria; order Rhodobacterales; family Rhodobacteraceae; genus Tabrizicola. Next base: position 3,077 of record NCDY01000170.1, read on the forward strand.
GGGACGCGGCGATCCATTGCCCTGGCAACTGGAGGCGATCGCGGGGCGAATCGACCCGGGCGAGACGCCGGAAGCGGCCGCGCGGCGCGAGGCGGTCGAGGAAGCCGGTCTGCTGCTGGGTGCGCTGGAGCAGGTGGCGGAATACTACCCGACACCGGGGGCGGTGACGGAGTATCTCTATTCCTATGTCGCGCTGTGCGATCTGCCGGATGGGGTGGCGGGTGTCCATGGCGCGGCGGCGGAGGCCGAGGATATCCAGGGGCATCTGGTGAGCTTCGACCGGCTGGTCGAGCTGCTGGCCTCGGGCGAGATCGGGAATGCCCCGCTGCTCTTGACCGTCTTGTGGCTGCAGCGGGAACGGGCGCGGTTGCGGGGGACGTGAGGCCGGGCGGATTGCCCAGCCAGCGCCGACGCCTTGCCTTGGCGGGAGCGCCCCTTGCCGGACCCCGGAGGGTTTCGCACCCTCCGGACCTCCCGCGGGATATTTGCGGAAGAGAAAGCCGCTACAGGTTCAGGCTGACCCAGGCGCCGTCGCGGGCCGAGGAGCGCACGCAGGCGTCGACGAAGGCGACACCTTCGAGGCCCGCTTTCAGGCCGGGGTAGGTGGTGCCGTCGGGCACGGGCGTCCCGGTCTTGGCGGCGCGGATCGCCCGGGCGGCTTCGGTGTAGATGTTGGCGAAGCCTTCGAGATAGCCCTCGGGGTGGCCGGGCGGCACGCGGGTCACGCGGGCGGCTTCGGGGCTCCTCCTGCGCCCATTCAAGCCCGCCCTTGGTGCCATAGACGCGCAGGCGCAGGCCGTTCTCGTTGCCGGGAGCGATCTGGCTGCACCAGAGCATGCCCTTGGCCCCGCCCTGGTAGCGCATCAGCACATGGCCGTTGTCGTCGACCCGGCGACCGGGGACGAAGGCGGTGAGGTCGGCGGCAAGGCTGTCCAGCGTCAGGCCGGTGACGAAATTCGCCAGATTGAAGGCGTGCGTGCCGATGTCGCCGGTCGAGCCACCCGCGCCGGACCGGGCCGGGTCGGTGCGCCAGTCGGCCTGTTTGTTGTCGACGGGTTCGGTCAGCCAGTCCTGCACATATTCGACATTGACGAGGCGCAGGTCGCCGAGGTCTCCGGCAGCGACCATTGCCTTGGCCTGCCGGATCATCGGATAGCCGGTGTAATTGTGGGTCAGCGCGAAGATGACGCCGGCGGTTTCGGCGGCTTTTGCCAGCTTCTTCGCCTCGGGCAGGGTCGCGGTCAGCGGCTTGTCGCAGATCACATGGATGCCGCGGCGCAGGAACTGCATCGCCACGGGGGCGTGCATGTGGTTCGGCGTGACGATGGCGACAACGTCGATCCCGTCCTTGCGGCGGGATTCCCTTGCAGCCATCTCGGCGAAACTTGTGTAGGCGCGGGCGACGCCGAGATCGGCGGCGGAGGCGAGCGCCTTTTCCGGGTTGGATGAAAAACACCCTGCAACCAGTTCATACTGGTCGTCGATCCGTGCAGCGATGCGGTGGACCGCGCCGATGAAGGCGTCGCGTCCGCCGCCGACCATGCCGAGGCGGAGACGTTCGGGGCGGGCGGTGTGGGCGGCGGGCGCAGATTCAATGGGGGGCATGTCTTACTCCAGTCCAAGCATGCGGCGGTTGGCGGCGCGGTCGGTGCCGGCGTCGGCAAAGTCGTCGAAGGCCTTTTCCGTGACACGGATGATATGGGCATCGACGAAGGCGGCCCCTTCGCGGGCCCCATCCTCGGGGTGTTTCAGGCAGCATTCCCATTCGACCACCGCCCAGCCGTCAAAGCCGTATTGCGTGAGTTTCGAGAAGATGCCGCCGAAATCGACCTGCCCGTCGCCGGGCGAACGGAAGCGTCCGGCGCGGTTCACCCAAGGTTGGAAGCCACCGTAGACGCCCTGGCGGCCCGTGGGGTTCAGTTCGGCGTCCTTGACGTGGAACATCTTGATCCGGTCGTGGTAGATGTCGATATGATCAATGTAATCAAGATGTTGCAAGACGTAGTGTGACGGGTCGTACAGCATGTTCGCGCGCCTGTGGCCCTGCACGCGGTCAAGGAACATCTCGAAGGTCACCCCGTCGTGCAGATCTTCGCCGGGGTGGATCTCATAGGCGATGTCGACGCCGCAATCCTCGGCATGGTTCAGGATCGGCAGCCAGCGACGGGCGAGTTCGTCGAAGGCCTCCTCCACAAGGCCTGCCGGGCGCTGCGGCCAGGGGTAGAGGTAGGGCCAGGCGAGGGCACCGGAGAAAGTGGCATGGGCGGAAAGGCCGAGGTTCTTCGAGGCGGTCAGCGCCTTCTTCACCTGGTCCACGGCCCAGTCGGCGCGGGCCGCAGGCTTGCCGCGCACGGCGGGGGCGGCAAAGCCGTCAAACGCGGTGTCATAGGCGGGATGAACGGCGACAAGCTGGCCTTGCAGGTGGGTGGAAAGTTCGGTCACCTCGATCCCGGAGGTCTTCGCAATGCCTTTGAAGTCATCGCACCAGGTAATTGATGTGGAAGCCTTTTCCAGATCGAAGAGCCGTGCGTCCCAAGAGGGCACCTGCACCCCGACATAGCCGCAATCGGCGGCCCAGGCGGTGATCTCGCGCCAGGAATTGAACGGGGCCGCGTCGCCCGCGAACTGTGCAAGGAACAGGGCCGGGCCCTTGATCGTCTTCATGTCGTCCTCCCATTTCCGGCCTCAACGGCCCGGTTCCACCTTGACCGGAACCTCCAGCCCCTGCCGGTCGGTCCAATCGCGTTTCTCGATCTCGGCCACCAGGGCGCGGGCCAGAAACTCGCCCGCGCGGCCCACGTCTTCGCGCACGATGAGGATATCCTGCCGGAAGCGGCGCAGGACGGCGATAGCTTCTTTCGCCACGACGTCGAAATCGCGGCCGAGGGTGCGGCCCGACTGTTCGGCCCCGGCGATGGTGGCCATCGCCGCAGCGGAGGAGCCGACGAGGATGCCGTCGGGCGGGTCGGGCCGGGTGAACCGGGCGGCGACGGCCGCTTCCACCGCATCGCCACTGCTGTCCGAGGTCACGGTGTCGGCGACTTCGAACGGCAAGCCGAGAAGGGCTGCTTCGTCCGAGAAGCCGAAGGTCATGTGCCGGGCATACATGTGCGAGCGCGGTGGCGCGACCAGCAGGAGGCGCTTGCGCGCGCGCTTTGCCAGAGCCCGGACCCCGAGACGACCGAAGGCTTCGTTGTCGAAGTCGAAATAGGGATGGTCCACCCCCATCGAGGTTCGGCCATGCGCCGCGAAGGGAAGGCCGCGATCCTGCATGTAGCGGATGCGCGGGTCGTCGGGTTTGGTCTGGTTCAGGATGATGCCGTCGGCGCTTTCGGTCTCGACGATGTAGCGGATCGGCTCCATCGGGTCCTGATCGGGAAAGAAGGGCATCACCACAAGGTGGTAGGGGCTGCCGCGCAGCGCGTTGGCGATGGAATAGATCAGGCGCGAGGTGTGGTTCATGATGTCCGAGTCGGTGGACAGAACCAGCGCGATGACGTTGGTCTTTCCGGTCCTCAGGCGCACCCCGGCGCGGTTCGGGCGGTAGCCGAGCCGGGCGGCGGTTTCCCGCACGCGGCGCTTGGTCTCCTCGCCGATGTCGGGGGCGTCCTTCAGGGCGCGCGACACCGTGGCGATGGCAAGGCCGGTCGCGGCGGCGATGGTTTTCAGGGTCGGGCGCGCCAAGCCTGATTCGGAGACGGCCGAACCGGAGGCCTGCCGGTCAGTGAGTGTGGCCATGACGCCCTCCGGTTTTCTCGGGTTCCCCGGAGATGCCGTGGCAGAGATCCTGCCGGGCCGCGTGCGGTGATTCGCTTGATCCGACCGGGCTTGCACCCGCAGCGAAGACGATCGGGCGCGGCGCGGAAAATGCCCGTCCTGCACGGCATTCAGTGCTGTTGCGGCAGTGCGGCATGACCCTCGTTCGACCTGGAAAACCTGCCCCGGCGGGCATCAGACTTCGCCCCATGAAAACTTCTGCAAGCGGGCGCGACAAGCGAAAAGATGTGTTGATCGGCAAAACTACAACGTTATAGGCTTTGTCTATAACGTTTCAGAAACTGGGAGGAATGGATGAAAATGATGAAACTTGCAGCGGTGCTTTGCGCGTCCGTTGCCTTGCCGATGACCGCCGTGGCGCAGGGGGTGGAGCTGGAGGTCACGCACTGGTGGACCTCGGGCGGAGAAGCGGCTGCGGTTGCCGAGTTTGCCAAGGCGTTCAATGCCACCGGCAACACGTGGGTTGACGGCGCGATTGCCGGCTCGGGCNNNGGCCTGATGCAGGATCTGACCGAACTTGCGACGAAGGAGGACTGGGCCAATATCCTGCGGCCGAAGTCGCAGCTGGAAAGCTGCACCAAGGACGGCAAGGTCTATTGCGTTCCGGTCAACCTGCATTCCGGTCAGTGGATGTGGACCAACCGCAAGGTCTATGAGGATCTCGGCATCGCTCCGCCGCAGAACTGGGCCGAAATGGTGGCCGCGGCACCGAAGCTGAAAGAGGCGGGGATCATCCCGCTGTCGCTGGCCGAGGGGTGGCCGATCGGCCTTCTGACCGAAGACCTGATCGTCGCGATTGCCGGCGTGGACAACTATGTGGCCGTCTACCAGGACCGCAACATGCAGATTGCCCGCGGACCGGAATTCGCCGCCGTCTTCAAGGCGATCGCGGCCACGGGCGCCGACCGCTGGGGCAGGGGCCTCGCGCAGGGCCGTGGCGTGATCCTGACGCTGCACCATGTCCGGCCGCAGGGCGCCGGCGGCTTCCGGCCGAACGGCCTGCTCGAGATCACGCCCGACTTCCTCGACCGCACCCTCTCGCTGGTCCGCGCCGAGGGCCATGATCTGGTGTCGCTCGATGAGGCGCTCCGGCGCCTGGCGGCGCCGCGAGCGGGCCGCTTCTTCGTCGCGCTGACCTTCGACGACGGCTATCGCGACACTATCGAGCACGCCTGGCCGGTGCTGGCGAAGCATGCCGCGCCCTGGACGCTCTTCGTCACGCCGGGCTTCGCCGACCGCACGGCGCGGCTCTGGTGGCTGGAGCTGGAGGAGGCACCTCGGCCTCGTACTCGCCGGTGGAGGCTGCATGAAGAAGGGCCTGGAGATCCTGGACCGGGGCACCAAGGTGTTCCCGAACAACAGCCAGATGCTGGACCGCGACTCGCTGAACCAGATCAACGACGTGATGAAGGAGTTCTTCTCGGACCTCTCGATCACGCCGGAACAGGCGCAAGAGCAGTTCGCGGCGATCATCGAAGCCGCGCCGAAGTGAGCTGACGATCGGCAAAAGACTGACAACCGGCCCGGCAGAAATGTCGGGCCGCGTGCCCGACGGCGAGCGTGATCGAGGACCCTGACCAGATGAGCAGGCCAAATCCCCTGTTTCGGAACCTGACCTCCAAGGTCGCCGCCACGCCGATGATCTTCATTGTGCTGGTGGTTTTCGTGGGCAGCACGGCCTGGACGGTGGCCTCGTCGTTTACCAGCATCAAGACGCTGCCGATCTTCACGCCGCGCGAGTTCTACGACACCTGGGTGGGGTGGGATCAGTATGTGCGCCTCTTCAATACGCCGCGCTGGATCACCTCGATCACCAACCTTGCGATCTACGGGCTGCTGTATTCGGGCTTTGCCTTCGTCATCGGATTCCTGCTGGCGGTGCTGATGGATCAGAAGATCCGCGCCGAAGGGGTGTTTCGGACGATCTACCTGTATCCGTTCGCACTGTCCTTCATCGTGACCGGCAAGGTCTGGGCCTGGATCCTGAACCCGGCCTTCGGTCTGGAAAAGACCGTGCGCGATCTGGGCTGGACCAGCTTCAGCTTCGACTGGCTGACCAATCGCGACATGGCGATCTACACTGTCGTGATCGCGGGCCTTTGGCAGGGCACCGGCCTTGTGATGGCACTGATGCTTGCGGGCTTGCGCAGCATCGACGACGAGATCTGGCGTGCCGCCCGGGTCGACGGGATTCCGAAGTGGCGGACCTACCTGCAGATCGTTGTGCCGATGATGCGCCCGGTGATGATCACCATTTTCGTCATCGTCGCCTCGGGTTCGGTGCGGGTCTACGACCTGGTGATCGCGCTGACGCAGGGAGGGCCGGGCAACTCGTCGCAGGTGCCGTCGATGTACATCTACGAAAAACTGTTCGTCGGGGCGCTGGCGCAGGGGACGGCGGCCTCGTCCGTGCTGCTCCTGGCGACGGCGGTCATCCTCATCCCGTGGATCCTGGTCGAATTCGGCAAGAAGGGCAGAGGCTAGCGCATCATGGCAAGAACACCTGCGATCAATCCCTCGGGAGCCAGGCCAAGGCCGATGTTCGCGCCGGACCGGGTGCTGATCTACACGCTGCTGATCGTCACCTCGATCTACTATCTGGTGCCGCTTTACGTGATGATCATCACCTCGCTGAAGGATCTGGACATGATCCGCGAGGGCAACATCTTCATCCCGACGGCGAGGCCGACCCTGGATGCCTGGATCAAGGCCTGGTCGCAGGCCTGCACCGGTCTGAACTGCACGGGCCTTGCGCCGGGGTTCTGGAATTCGGTGTTTATCACCATCCCGTCGGTTGTCGTGTCGATCGCGGTGGCGTCGATCTCGGGCTACTGTCTGGCGAACTGGCCGTTCAGGGTGGCGGAGTGGTGCTTTACCATCCTTCTGGTCGGGTCGTTCATACCGTATCAGGTCTTCCTCTATCCGCTGGTGATCATCACCCGAGAAATGGGCATCTATTCAACGCTGTACGCGGTGATCTTCGTCCATACCGTCTTCGGTCTGCCGATCCTGACGCTGCTGTTCCGCAACTACTTTGCCTCGCTTCCCGAGGAGCTGTTCAAGGCGGCACGGGTTGATGGGGCCGGGTTCTGGCGCATCTTCTTTCAGGTCATGCTGCCGATGTCGGTGCCGATCTTCACGGTTGCTGTCATCCTGCAGGTCACCGGCATCTGGAACGACTTCCTCTTTGGCGTGATCTATGCCGGGCCGACAAATTATCCGATGACGGTTCAGCTGAACAACATCGTCAATTCGCTGCAGGGCGTGAAGGAATACAACGTCGAAATGGCGGCGACGATCCTGACCGGCCTGGTTCCGCTGACCATCTACTTCCTCTCTGGCAAATACTTCGTCCGCGGCATCGCCGCCGGCGCGGTCAAGGGCTGATCCTTATGCATTCTGTTTCCGTCAAGAACCTGACGCTCAACTTCGGCAACGTGTCGGTGCTGAGAAACCTGAACATCGATGTGGCGGAGGGGGAGTTCGTCGTGCTTCTTGGCCCATCGGGCTGCGGAAAGTC
>NCDY01000028.1 GCA_002280405.1 Rhodobacterales bacterium 32-66-9
ATACCACCTTGTAAAAACACGGTGTTTCCTTCTGCATCCATAGTGATATCAGGAGTTCCGAACAAGTCGGCAAATTCCATAGAAGTACGGAAATCGTAAACTTGTTTTTTCTTCTCGCGCTCACCATCATCACCCTGAACGCCAACCTGTTGTGGTCGCTTGCCGCGGGGGTCTTCTGAGCCCGGCCCGGAGCCGATTGCGGCGGGACGCCGGACGTTCCGGCGTGAAGCAGTCCCCCGGCCATTCACCCGTAATGCGCCACCGGCGTCCCGGCGATGGCGGACATGTTGAGAAGACCCCGCGCGGTGATCGCAGGCGTCACGACATGCGCGCGGTTGCCCATGCCCATCAGGATCGGCCCGACCTCAAGGCCCGCCGCCTTGACCTTCAGGATGTTGCGCACCCCCGAGGCGACTTCGCTCGAGGCAAAGACCAGCACGTTCGCGGCCCCCTCGTAGCGCGACCCCGGCAGCAGGCGGTCGCGGATCGTCTGGTCCAGCGCGGCATCAAGGTTCATCTCGCCTTCATAGGCGAAGTCGGGCTCGCGGGCGTCCAGCAGCTCCAGCGCCTCGCGCATCCGCCGGGCGCTGGCATTGTCCATGTTGCCGAACTGGCTTTGCGTGCAAAGCGCGATCTTCGGGGTGACGCCGAACCGACGGACGTGGCGGGCGGCACCGATCACGGTTTCCATGATCTGCGCCGGGCTCGGCTCGGAATGGACATGGGTGTCGGCGATGAAGAGGGGGCCGTCCTCCAGGATCATCAGCGACAGCGCGGCGACGGGATGCAGCCCTCCCCGCGCAAGGATCTGTCGGACGTAAGCAAGGTGCCAGTTGAACTGGCCGAACGTGCCGCAGATCAGGCTGTCGGCCTCGTCACGATGCACCATGATCGCACCGATCGCCGTGGTGTTCGTGCGCATGACGGCACGGGCGATGTCGGGTGTCACGCCCTGACGGGCCATGAGCTCATGATAGGTGCCCCAGTAGTCGCGGTAGCGATGGTCGTTTTCCGGGTTCACCAGATGGAAGTCGCGGCCGGGCCGGATCGGCAGGCCAAAGCGTTCACAGCGCGCCGCGACCACTTCAGGGCGACCGATGAGGATCGGCTGGTCGTTCGTCTCCTCGAGCATCGCATTCGCGGCACGCAGGACGCGTTCATCCTCGCCCTCGGCAAAGACGATCCGGCGCGCGGCCAGCTTGGACGCCTCGAACACCGGGCGCATGATCAGCGCGGACTTGAACACCGACCCGTCCAGTTTGCGCTTGTAGGCGTCGAGGTCGTCAAGCGGGCGCGTGGCCACCCCGGTCTCCATCGCCGCCCGGGCGACGGCGCTGGCAACCACGCCAATCAGGCGGGGATCGAAGGGCTTCGGGATCAGGTAGTCGGCACCGAAGGCCATGGTCTCGCCCCGGTAGGCAGCGGCGGCCTCTGCCGACGTTGTGGCGCGCGCAAGGGCCGCAATACCCTCGATGCAGGCGATCTCCATCGCGTCGTTGATTTCGGTGGCACCCACGTCAAGGGCGCCACGGAAGATGAACGGAAAGCACAGGACGTTGTTGACCTGGTTCGGGAAATCCGACCGCCCGGTGGCGATGATGGCCCCCGGCGCGACCTTGCGCACGTCGTCAGGCAGGATTTCCGGCATCGGGTTTGCCAGGGCAAAGATGATCGGATTCGGTCCCATGGCCCGGACCATGTCCTGCGTCAGGACGCCGGGACCCGACAGGCCGAGGAAAAGATCCGCGTCCGCAATCACCTCGGCCAGATTCGCCGGAGCGGTCCCCTGCGCGAAAGCCGCCTTCTGCGGCGTCATCTGCGCCTGCCGACCCTTGAAGACGAGGCCTTCCAGGTCGCAAAGCCAGATGTTCTTGCGCTGGACGCCCAGCTTTACCAGCATCTCTAGGCAGGCGATGCCCGCCGCCCCCCCGCCGGTAGAGACGACCTTTATGTCGGCAAACCGCTTGCCCGCGACGATCATCGCGTTGGTCGCCGCGGCCCCCACGACAATCGCAGTGCCGTGCTGGTCGTCATGGAAGACGGGGATCTTCATCCGCTCGCGGCAGAGGCGTTCGACGATGAAGCAGTCGGGGGCCTTGATGTCCTCCAGGTTCACCGCACCGAAGGTTGGTTCCAGCGCGCAGACGATGGCGGCGAGTTTCTCGGGGTCGGGTTCGTTCACCTCGATGTCGAAACAGTCGATATTGGCGAATTTCTTGAACAGGACGGCCTTGCCCTCCATCACCGGCTTGGAGGCGAGCGCCCCGATATTGCCAAGGCCAAGGACGGCGGTGCCGTTCGAGATCACGGCCACGAGGTTGCCCTTCGATGTATAGCGGCTGGCGGTGGCGGGATCGGCCTTGATCTCCAGGCAGGCCTCGGCCACGCCGGGGGAATAGGCGCGGGCCAGGTCACGGCCGTTGGCAAGGGGCTTCGTCGCACGGATTTCCAGTTTCCCCGGCTTCGGAAACTCATGATAATCCAGTGCCGCCTGCCGCGCGTTGTCATGCCTCGTCTCGTCCATCCGCCCCTCCCCGAAGATGGTTTAGCGTTAAACCATCTCTGTCTGACCGCCAGGCCGCGGCCTGGCGCAGCCGTCTTGCAAATCGGTTCCCTGCCGATCACCATGCCGCCATAGCACGGGGAATGCCATGACGGAAACACGCGCCGAGATACGTTTGCCGACGAAAGAGCTTCGTGACGATCTGCCGTTTTTCACCCGGACACTGGGGATGCGGCTGGACATGATCTTTCCCGCCGACAACCCCGAGGTCGCGGTCCTGTCCGGCCATGGGTTGCGCCTTCGGATCCAGAAGGGGGCCGCGGAACCGCCCGGAACCCTGCGCATCCTGACCGATGACCCGGGCTTTGCGGGCGGGGCGAGGACGCTGACCGCCCCGAACGGCACCAGGGTCGAAATCGACGGGCTGAACCCGCCGGTCGTCACCCCCGCGACGGAACATGCCTTCATCGTCCGCCGTCTTGCCGATCAGGCCCCCTGGGTGATCGGGCGGGCGGGGATGGAATATCGCGACTTGGTCCCGACACGCCTTGGCGGCGCGATGATCGCCAGCCACATCCGCGTGCCGGACGGGCCGGTGCCGGACATGGTGCATTTCCACAAAGTGGGATTCCAGCTGATCTTCTGCGTCGCGGGCTGGGTGGATGTTCTGTACGAGGATCAGGGCGGCATCCGCCGCATCCATGCCGGGGACTGCTTCATCCAGCCGCCGGGCATCCGCCACAAGGTGCTGCACTCCGAAGGCGTTCAGGTGGTGGAGATCGGCGTTCCGGCCGAGCATGTCACCGAGATCGACCACGAGATGACGCTTCCCACGCGGCAATACCGCCCGGACCGGGAATGGGAGGGTCAGCGTTTCGTGCATGACATCGGGGCAGAAGGGGTGTTCCGACCGTTCCGCATCCCCGGCCTTGAGGCGCGGGATACGGGGATCATGGCGGCCACCCAAGGTGTGGCCTCGGTCATGGTCGCCCGTCCCGTCGGTCAGGCACCCTGGACGGCGCATGACGGCGACATCCTGTTCACCTTCGTCCTGACCGGCAGCATGACGCTGGAGGGCGCGGGGAAAGACCCCTGCCGCCTCGAACCCGGCGATGCTTTCGTGATCCCGCCGGGCCTCGCCACGCGCTACGGCGACGTGACGGCCGACCTGCAGCTGCTGGAGGTCGCCCTGCCCGGCAATCCGCCGACACGCGTGCTCTGACCCGCTTGCAGAACCGTCGGCTTCGGCCCACACTCTGACCAAATGGTCAAGGAGTAGCCAATGACATTGCTTGAGGCAGCAACAGCCGTCAGGAACCGCGCCTATGCGCCCTATTCGCGCTTCAAGGTGGGGGCGGCGTTGCGCGCGGCCAGCGGAGCCGTGCATGTCGGCTGCAACGTGGAGAACGTCGCCTACCCCGAAGGCACCTGCGCCGAGGCCGGGGCGGTCGCGGCGATGATCGCGGCGGGGGATACGCGGATCGCGGAAGTTCTGGTGATCGCAGACAGCCCGGATCCCGTGCCGCCCTGCGGCGGGTGCCGCCAGAAGATCGCCGAGTTCGCCGCGCAGGATGTTCGCGTGACCCTGTGCACCACTGACGGGAAGCAGAGGGTGATGACCGTGGCCGAGCTTCTGCCCGGGGTCTTCACCGCTGCCCACATGGACCGGGCATGACTGACGCCCGCCAGATCATCGCGACGATCCGCGATGGCAGGCAACCGTCGCCCGAGGCGTTGCGCTGGTTTGCCTCGGGGCTCGCTTCGGGTGAGGTGACGGACGCGCAGGCCGGTGCCTTTGCGATGGCGGTGCTGTTGAAGGGCCTGTCGGAAGAGGGCCGGGTCGCCCTGACCAAGGGCATGCGCGACAGCGGAAAGGTGATGGCCTGGGACCTGCCCGGCCCGGTCGTCGACAAGCATTCCACGGGCGGAATCGGGGATTGCACCTCGCTGCTGCTGGCGCCTGCCCTGGCGGTATGCGGGGCCTATGTGCCGATGATCTCGGGCCGGGGGCTTGGCCATACCGGGGGCACGCTGGACAAGCTCGAGGCGATCCCGGGGTTCCGCACCGGGTTGACCGAAAGCGCCCTGCGCACGCAGATGACCGAGGTGCGCTGTGCCATCGTCGCGGCAGGTGGCGACCTCGCCCCCGCCGACAAGCGGTTATACGCGATCCGCGATGTGTCGGGGACGGTCGAGAGCATCGATCTGATCACCGCCTCGATCCTGTCGAAGAAGCTGGCGGCGGGGTTGGAGGCGCTGGTGCTGGACGTCAAATGCGGCAGTGGCGCCTTCATGAAGACGCCGGAACGGGCCGAGGCGCTGGCCCGGTCGCTGGTCAGGACGGCGCAAGGCGCGGGGTGCATGACCTCGGCGCTGATCACCGACATGTCGCAGCCCCTGGCCACGGCGGCGGGCAATGCGCTGGAGGTGATCGAGGTGATGGAGACGCTGACCGGGACCTCGGTCAATGTGGCCCTGCGGGATGTGACCGTTGCCCTGGGTGGCGAGCTGCTGGCGCTGGCCGGGCTGGCCAGCGACGCCGAGGACGGCGCAGGCCGGATCGCCGAGGCGCTGGAATCCGGCGCGGCGGCGGAATGCTTCGGGCGGATGGTCGTGGCGCAGGGCGGGCCCGCGGATTTCGTCGACCGCTGGCCGGACCGGCTGCCCTCGGCCCCGGTGATGCTGGAAGTGCCCGCTCTGGAGGGCGGCTTCGTGACCGCGATCGACGGCGAGGCGCTGGGTCTCGCCGTGGTGCATCTGGGCGGCGGGCGCTTGCGCGAGGGGGACCGCGTGAACCCCTCGGTCGGGCTGTCGGACCTGGCCGGGATCGGCGAGGAAGCTGGGGCAGGGGTGCCTTTGGCCATGGTGCATGCGGTGACCGAAGATGCGGCGAAGGCGGCGGTCAAGGCGGTGCAGACAGCCTATCTGATCGCCTCCGCCCCGCCGGTGGAGCCGGACCTGGTGCAGAAAAGGATCGGCTGATGGTCAAACCTGTAGGACGGGCTTTCCTGATCGTGATGGATTCGGTCGGCTGCGGCGGGGCGCCGGATGCGGCGGCCTTCGGCGACGAAGGCTCGAACACGCTGGGTCATATCGCGCAGGCCTGTGCCGAGGGGCGGGCGGACGTCGGGCGGCGCGGGCCGCTGAAGCTGCCGAACCTCGACCGGCTCGGCCTCGGCGCGGCGATCCGGCTGGCCTCGGGGGCCGCATCGCCGGGGCTGGCGGCGGTGCCCGAGGGCCTGTGGGGCGCTGCGACCGAGGTGTCGAAGGGCAAGGACACGCCGTCCGGGCATTGGGAGCTGGCGGGCGTGCCGGTGCCCTGGGACTGGACCTATTTTCCCGACACCGTGCCCGCCTTCCCGGACGATATCGTGGCCGAGGTCTGCCGCCTTGCCGGGACCGAGGGGATACTCGGGAACTGTCGCGCCTCGGGCGTGCCGATCATCGCGGAACACTGCGAGGCGCATCTGCGGACCGGCTGGCCGATCTGCTACACCTCGGCGGACAGCGTTTTGCAGATCGCCGCGCATGAGGAAGCGTTCGGGTTGGAGCGGTTGTTGAAGCTGTGCCACGACCTCGCCCCGATGCTGCATGCCCGGAAAGTCGGGCGCGTCATCGCAAGGCCCTTCACCGGGGGCTGCGGCGATTTCAGGCGGACCTCGAACCGGAAGGACTTCGCCATCGCACCGCCAGCGCCGACGCTGTTGGACTGGGTGCATGGCGCGGGGCGTGCGACCCATGCCATCGGCAAGATCGGCGACATCTTTTCGATGCGCGGGATCGGCAGCTTGCACAAGGGCAAGTCGGATGCTGATCTTTTCGAACATCTTGTCAGGTTTGGGGCCGAGGCCGAGCCCGGTTCCTTGATCTTTGCGAACTTCGTGGAATTCGACACGCTGTATGGTCATCCCCGGGACGTGGCCGGTTACGCCCGCGCGCTGGAATGGTTCGATGCCGGGCTGCCCCGGTTCTTCGCAAATCTGAGGCCCGGCGACCTGGCGATCTTCACGGCGGACCATGGCAACGATCCGACCTTCCGGGGGACCGAGCATACGCGGGAGCGGGTGCCGGTGGTGGGGTGGGGCCTGGGCCTGCGCGAGGTGGGCTTGCGCGGGTTCGTGGATGTCGGGGCGTCGGTGGCGGCGCATCTTTCGGTGCAGACACAAGGGCCGGGGCGGAGTTTCCTGTGACCGCCCCCGGGGCGCTGCCCCGGACCCCGGAGTATTTGGAAAATGAGCAAAACAGGGAGCGTTTCGTGAGCGGATTGCCCAAGGTCGAACTGCATCTGCATCTGGAGGGCGCAGCCCCTCCGGCCTTCATCGCGGGGCTGGCGAAAGAGAAGCATCTGGATATAGCCGGGGTGTTCGATGAGGGCGGGAATTACCGCTACAAGGATTTCTGGGACTTCCTGAAAGTCTATGAAGCGGCAACTTCGGTGCTGCAAAGCCCTCGCGACTATCAGCGTCTGGTGCTGGCGGTGCTGGAGGAATCGGCCAGGTCCGGGGTGGTCTATTCCGAAACCTTCCTGTCGCCCGATTTCTGTGGCGGGCGCGATGTCGGGGCCTGGAAGGAATACCTGCACGCGATGCAGGAGGCGGCCGAACAAGCTGAGCGGGAGTTGGGGATCACCCTGCGCGGGATCATCACCTGCATCCGGCATTTCGGCCCCGACAAGGCGCGCGAGACGGCCCGCTGCGCGGCAGAGACGGCAGGCGACTGGATCGTCGGCTTCGGGATCGCGGGGGATGAGAAGATCGGCCAGCCGAAGGATTTCCGCTGGTCTTTCGACTGCGCGCGCGAGGCGGGGTTGCGGCTGACGGCGCATGCCGGGGAATGGGGCGGGCCGGACAGTGTGCGCAACGCGGTGCGCGATCTGGAGGTGGAGCGGATCGGGCATGGGGTGCGGGCGATCGAGGATCTCGCGCTGGTCGATGAGCTGGCCGAAAAGGGGATCGTACTGGAGGTCTGTCCGGGGTCGAACGTGACCTTGGGCATCTATCCGACGTTCCGCGATCACCCCATTGCCGAACTGGACCGGCGGGGGGTAAAGGTCACCATCTCCACCGACGACCCACCGTTCTTCCACACCACGATGGCGCGGGAATATGACGCGTTGCACAGGGCCTTCGACTGGGACGACGGGCAATTCCGGCGCATCGCGCGCCAGTCGCTTGACGCGGCCTTTTGCGACGCCGATACCAAGGCACGGATCGCGAAACGCCTGGAGGCCTGAATGCCGGATCACCTGACCGTCGTGTCGCACCCGCTGGTCCAGCACAAGCTGACGCTGATGCGCGAGAAGGACACCTCGACCGCAAGTTTCCGCAAGCTGCTGCGCGAGATCAGCCTGCTTCTGGCCTATGAGGTCACGCGCGAACTGCCGATGACGCTCAGGCGCATAGAGACGCCGCTGGAGGCGATGGACGCCCCCGCCATCGAGGGCAAGAAGCTGGCGCTGGTCAGCATCCTGCGGGCAGGCAACGGGTTGCTGGACGGCATCCTGGAGCTGATCCCGGCGGCGCGGGTGGGGTTTGTCGGGCTGTACCGCGACCCCGAAACGCTGCAGCCGGTGCAATATTACTGCAAGCTGCCCGACCATATGGAAGACCGCATCGCGATCGTCGTCGATCCGATGCTGGCCACGGGGAACTCGTCCGCGGCGGCGGTGTCGCTGCTGAAGGCGGCGGGGGCAAAGCAGATCCGGTTCCTGTGTCTGCTGGCGGCGCCCGAGGGGATCGCGCGGATGAAGGAGGCGCATCCCGACGTGCCCATCGTCACGGCGGCGGTCGACAGCCATCTGAACGATCACGGCTACATCGTGCCGGGCCTTGGCGATGCCGGGGACCGGATGTTCGGAACCAGATGATGCGCGCGCTTGCCGCAGGCTTGGTCCTCGCGCTGGCCGGCCCGGCGCTGGCGCTTGATCCGGCGGGCCCCGCAGAACTGCCCCCTGCCGATTACGCCGGCCAGCAATATGTCGACAGCAAGGGCTGCATGTTCGTCCGGGCGGGCACGGCAGCTGCAACGATCTGGGTGCCCCGCGTCTCGCGAGAGGGTTCCCCGGCTTGCGACAACCCGCCCTCCGGACGCCGGGTGCCTGTCGCCGAAGAGGGGGCGGCAACGGCCTTTGTGCCGGGGGCCGAAGTGCCCGGACCGGCCACTTCGACCGGGGCGGCGGCGGACCCGGTGCCGGGCGGATATTTCGTCTCGGTCGGCAGCTTCGGGGACGACGGCAGTTCCGACACGGCCGAGGCGAAGCTGCGCGCGCTTGGCTACGGCGTGGTGCGGGGCAGGGTGCGGGGCGGCACCCAGACCGAGATCACCGTTTTCGTCGGGCCGTTCCAGGACGCAAACACCGCTTCCGAAGCGCGGCAGGCGTTGCACGGCAATGGCTTTCCCGATGCGATCATGACAGAGCCCTGAGGCCCCGATCACCTGCCCGGACTACCCGTCGCAGATGCCCTGCAGTGCGACCCAGGCTTCGTCGGGGATCATGGGCGAAGGCGCCAGGCCCTTGTAGGGATCGCCCGCCGCAAGCCCGGCCGTCGTCTTGCCTTCCGGGTCCATAGCCAGCGCATAGGGTGTGGCGGGGATCTGCGCCGCTTCGAAGGCGGCCAAGACCTGCGCGTCGGGCAGGGCTTCGGGGGCAGACCGCAGCAGCGTCTCGCCATAGCCGGTCAGCGCCGCATCGGGCAGGCCCGCCGTGGTCAGAAGTTGCAGCGTTGCCCGCAGGCCCGCATATTCCAGCATCGGGATGATCGGGTCGCGGGCCTTTGCCCGCAGGCGTTCCACCAAGGCCGCTCCGGCCACTGCTTCGGGACCATTCGCCTGCTCGATCAGCCGGCGCGGCAGGACGATCAGGTCGCCTGGCAGATGCAATGGCCGTTCGACGCCTTCGGGCATGACATACAGGATCGGCGTGTCGACCGGCCCGAAGACCCGTTCGGACAAGGTCGCCAGCGCCTGCAGGCCAAGCTGGTTCTGGCAGTTCGCCCCGGTCACGCGCGCCAGATCGTCCAGCGCCCGCTGCCCCAGATCAGCGCGCTGCGTCGGCGGCACGACCGAAGCGGTGTGCCGCACCAGCGCGCCCGGCAGCCAGAGGATCCCGACCGCAATCACGGCAAGCGCCGTTCCCGACAGCAGCACGCCGCGCAGCCGCCCCGGTCGCGCCGTTGCCGCCTGCACCGCGTGACGCACGGCGCCAAGGGCTGCGATCATTTCGGGGTCGGTCAGTTCCAGACTTTCGCTCGCATCCGGGCCGGGCGCATAGACCGGAGGCTCCACACCCTTGTTGATCCGCTCGATGGCAGGCAGCGACCAATGGCTGATGGCGGTGCCGCTCTTGGGGTCCGACAGCACCAGGGTCGCGTCGCCGAAATGCACCAGCACCTCGCGACGTTGATCCTGCGGCGTCTCGCGCCACAAGCCTCCGCATTCCAGCCTTTGATACTTTTTCAGTGCCGTCATCGGCCGGAGCGTCTCTGCCTGCTTTGCGCGCAGCTTACCCGGCCCCGGCAGCGGCGACAATCTCTCTCCCGTCAAGGCGCATCCGCGACCGGGAACAGCCTTGCCGCGTCGCGTTCGGGCAGGCGTCCGGCCGCAAGGCCCGGCATTGAAGACGCATAGAACCCGGACAGGCAGATGAGCGACACCCCGAACCGAACCCTGGCCGCCTTCGGCGCAGTCCTGATCTATGCCTGCGTCATTGCCTTTACCGACAACTATGTGCGGGTCATCGCCCGGGATGCCGGACTTTGGCAGTTTCACGCCACGCGGACGGGGATGGCCTTCGCGATTCTTGCGCTGGTCGCGATCCCGCTGGGGCTGACGCTGCGGCCAAGGCGACCGGGGGCGGTGCTTGCAAGATCGGCGATCCACGGCGCGGCGATGGTCATCTACTTCGGTGCACTTGCCTTCCTTCCGGTCGCTCAGGTCGCGGCGGGCCTGTTCACTGCGCCGATCTTCGTCCTTCTGATCCAGCGATTTCTCTACCGGGTCACGATCCGCGGCCTGCAAATCCTTGCTGTCATCATCGGCTTTCTCGGTGTCGTCCTGGTCCTTGGCCCCGAGGCGATGTCCGGTGCCACCCTTGCAGCCCTTCTTCCCGTGATCGCCGGCGCGCTTTATGCGATGGGCAACATCGCCACGCGCGCCTGGTGCGCGGGCGAAAGTGCCGAGACCCTCGTGGCCGGCTTCTTCGGAATGCTCGGTGTGATCGGGCTGATCGGGATGGCGGTCCTTTGGGTCTTCCCCCTGCCCGCCCCGGATGGTGCCGACGGTTTTCTGCAACGCGGTCCGGTCTGGCCGACGGGCAGCTTTCTGTGGTGGACCTTCGTGCAGGCGGCAGGGTCACTCCTCGGCGTCGGCATGATCGTGAAGGCCTATCAGATCGCCGAGGCTTCGCGCGTGTCGGTCTTCGAATATGTCATCCTGCCCGCCTCGGCCGTCTGGGGGCTGATCCTGTGGGGCGAGCGCCTGACCCCGGTCGCGATTGCCGGGATGGGGCTGATCGTGGTGGCGGGGATGCTGATCGCCCGCCCGCAACGGACGCTGGCGGCAGGTCAGTCGCCGACCGCCTCGCGCCAGTGACGGCGACAGAGGCTGACGTAAGTCTCGTTCCCGCCGATCACCACCTGCTCGCCTTCCTTCAGCGCGCGCCCGTCGGGCCCCCGGCGGATGACCATGGTGGCCTTCTTGCCGCAGTGGCAGATCGTGCGCACTTCGCGCATCTCGTCGGCCCAGGCCAGCAGCGCAGCCGAGCCGGGAAACAGGTTGCCCTGGAAATCCACCCGCAGCCCGTAGCACATCACCGGCACGCCAAGGTCGTCCACCGCGCGGGCGAGTTGCCAGACCTGGCTCTTGGACAAAAACTGCGCTTCGTCGATGAAGACGCAGGCAACCGGGCCTTTGGCGAAGCGCGCCTGCAGTTTTTCGAACAAATCCTCGCCGGTGCCGAAGGTATCGGCATCCTCGCCGATGCCGATCCGGCTGGCGATTCGGCCCTGACCGGCCCGGCTGTCGAACTGCGCGGTGACGAGGTAGGTCTGCATGCCCCCCTCGCGGTAGTTGTGCGAGGCTTGCAGAAGCGAGGTCGATTTCCCCGCGTTCATTGTGGAGAAGTGGAAGTAGAGTTTGGCCATGGCGGCAAAGCCCTAGCCGATCACCGGGCTGCGCTGCAAGCCACTGGCCAGCAGGCCTTGCCCGGCAATCGCAGGGAACCGGCAAGGGGTGGGCATCGGCAGGCCCGGAACGGACTGTTGCGGATACACCCGCGCACTTGGCAAGACACGGGCCCGCCGCGTTTCGTCGGCACCGCCGTCAGTCCGTTTCCGGCTTGATGCGGCGGACCCAACCCCACTCCGATGCTGGGGACATCGGACACTCGTTACACATTCCGGTTTAGCCGGAACATCTTTATAAATGACAAAGAGTTCCCGTCCGACTAATGGGAAAATCACACCGCGTTTCCCCTCAGTCCGCGTCGAGGGAGTGGAGCCCCACATGTCGATTGCCACCTATCTGAAGAAGCATACCGAGGCCCTGGTCAAGGACGTGGGTATCGAAGCCGCCTGCGAGGCCACCGGCAAGTCGAAGGCGACGCTTGGCCGCTACTACTCTGACAGCGATGAACATGACGACCGCTTCATGCCGATTGACGTCGTGGCCGCGCTTGAGGCTTCAAGCCGCTTTCCGCATGTCACCTCGGCCCTCGCCGACCTGCGCGGGATCACGCTGTCTTACGACGGCGAAAAGCGCAACGCGACCTCGACCGGGGTCAATCAGGACGTGGTCGCATTGGCACAGCGTTTCGGGATGCTGATGGCGGAATACAACCAGGCCATTGGCGACGGGAAGATCACGGTCAACGAGGCAAAGCGGCTCTTGCGCGAGACGCTGGCAATCCAGCAGGTGCTGCTGGAAATGAAGCTGAACCTGGAGGAAGAGGCCAGCTGACCAAGCCCCGGCACGCCAGAAATACTCTGGAAAATTTTTGGCTCTGTCGTGTCGCGCGAATCAGTCAGGCCGCCGCTTTTGCCCTTCGGGCCTGCGCGGCGCAAGACTGCCGCCTTGCGGTTTGCCGTTCTGGCGTGGCTTCTGCCCGGCTCGCTGACCATGTGCAGGCGGGGTCGAGCCCTGCTTCTGCCCGCCTTGACGACCCGGCCGCTGTCCCCTGTTCTGCCCGGGCTTCGGCGCGGCCGCCACCACGTCGGCCGCCCAGGGCGCACCCCCCACCACCGGCAGCGGCTTTTTCAACAGCTTCTCGATGGCCTGCAACTCGCCCATTTCGGCAGGTGCGCAAAAGCTGATCGAGGAGCCGTCCGCGCCCGCCCGCGCGGTGCGGCCGATGCGGTGGACATAGTTTTCCGGCACGTTCGGCATGTCGAAGTTGTAGACATGGCGCACGGTGGGAATGTCGATCCCCCGCGCGGCGACATCGGTTGCGACCAGCACGTCAAGGTCGCCCGCCTTGAATTCCGCCAGGGTGCGGTCGCGCTGGTTCTGGCTCTTGTTGCCGTGGATCGAGCCGACCTTGAACCCCCAGGTCGCGAGGAGCTTCATCAGTTTTTCCGACCCGTGCTTGGTGCGTCCGAAGACCAGGGCCTGCTCGCCCGGATGCTTCTTCAGATAGTCTTCCAGCACGCGGGCCTTGTCGCCGTTCGGGATGTAGTGAACCCCCTGGCTGATGCGTTCGACCGGCTTGCCGGGCGGGGCGACCTGCACGCGGATCGGGTTGCGCAGATAGGTCTCGGCGATTTCCTCGATATCCTTGGGCATGGTCGCGCTGAACAGCAGCGTCTGTCGCTTCAGCGGGATATGCTTGGCGATCTTCCGCAGGCTGTGGATGAAGCCCATGTCCAGCATGTGGTCGGCTTCGTCCAGCACCAGATAGCCGCATTTCTCAAGGCTGACATCGCCGCGTTCCAGAAGGTCGATCAGGCGGCCCGGGGTCGCCACCAGAACGTCGGTGCCCTTCGACAGTGCCTGCGCCTGCTTGAACAGCGATGCCCCGCCGACAACCATCGTCACCTTGACGGCGGTGCCCTTGGTGAAGACCTCGAAATTGTCCTTGATCTGGCCGATCAGTTCCCGCGTCGGCGCAAGGATCAGCGCGCGGACGTGCTTCGGCCCCGGCGGGTGGCCGATGTCGAGTAGGCGGTGCAGAAGCGGCAGCCCGAAGGCGGCGGTCTTGCCGGTGCCGGTCTGGGCAAGGCCCATCAGGTCGGCACCTTGCATGATATGGGGAATGGCCTGCGCCTGGATCGGCGTGGGCGTCTTCAGCGTGGTCTTTTCCAGCGCCTTCAGGATTTTCGGCGACAGGCCGAGGTCGGCAAACGTGGTCATGGGGTATCCCAGTGTTCAGAGGGCCTGCGACCCTCGCCCCGGACCTTTGCCCGTGACCGTGCCGCAAGCGGCGCCCCTGCGTGACTGTGGGAACCTTGGTGTCCGGGTCTTTCGGTGCTCACGCGGCACGGACGTCGGACAGGTGGCAGATGGGCGCATTTCGCGGTGAAGTCAAGCCAAAGCGGTTGCAACAGCGGACTGGACCTTGTTTCAGCCGGGCGGTATGACTGCCCGCGACCGCGCCACGGGTCACCCGTGCCGTCCGGCCACGGGGCCTGGCCACGGTTCGCGTCCGTCGAAGTCTTTGCTCATCAACACCTTGCCTGGATTTTCCCGACAATGCCGAAGTTCCATCGAATTGCCGCCTTCTGCGTGATGGTTGCCGCCGGTGCCTGGATCGCGACCGGTGAGTTCTCTTCCGTCGGCAGCGCCCAGGAGGCCGGGGGTCAGGAATCCCCTACGCCAAAGGCCGCGCCTGCCCCGCTGATCCGCACGGTCTCGGCGGTGACGCCGGTGTTCGTGAACCATGCCCGCGCCATCCGGCTGTCGGGGATCACGGCCGCGGACAAAAGGGTAGACCTTGCCGCCCGTGCCGACGGCGTCATCGCGACGCTGGCGCTGGAAAAGGGTGGGACGGTCGCGGCCGATGCGCTGGTGATGACGCTGGAAGGTCCCGAAGCCGTCGCCCAGGAGAAGATCGCCGAAATCGCCCTGGCGCAGAAGGAGCGTGACCTGGACGTGGCCGAGAAGCTGTTCCAGGGGGGCAGCACGTCCGAAAGCAATCTGACCAATGCCCGCTCGGCGCGCGACGCAGCGGCAGCGGAACTTGCCCGTGCGCAGGCCTCTGCAGACCGGCTCCGCCTGAAGGTGCCGTTTGGCGGTATCGTGGATACGCTGGCGGTCGGACTGGGCGAATGGGTGCAGACTGGCGCCCCCGTCGCCACGATCCTGTCGCTCGACCCGATCCTCGTGAAGGCCGAGGTCAGCGAGGTCGACCTCGCCTCGGTCTCTGTCGGCTCGACTGCCAAAGTCCGGCTGGTCAACGGCACCCAGATGGACGGGACCGTCCGCTTTGTCGCGCGGGAAGCCTCGGCCCAGACCCGCACCTTCCCGGTCGAGATCGCCCTGCCGAACCCCGACCTCACGCTGCCATCGGGCATGACCGCCGAGGTGTCGCTGCTGGCCAGCCCCGTCCGCGCCGTGGTGGTGCCGCGCTCGATCATCACCCTGGCCGAGGATGGCCAGCTTGGCCTGCGCGTCGTCGGCGACGACAACCTCGCGCAATTCGCCGTCGTCAGGATCATCGACGACACGCCGGAGGGGCTGGTCGTGACCGGACTGCCGGAAGGCGTGCGGATCATCACCGCCGGTCAGGACCTTGTCCGCAACGGCGAAGCGGTCAGCGTCGTCGCCGAGGTCGGCCAATGAAGGTTGTCGAAACCGCCATCGCCAACGCCCGGCTGACCATCTCGGTCCTGCTGTTCCTGATGCTGGCCGGGGCGATGGCCTATGTCTCGATCCCGAAAGAGGCCGAGCCGGACATCCAGATCCCGATCCTCTATGTCAGCTTGTCCTACGACGGCATCTCGCCCGAGGACAGCGAGCGGCTCCTCCTGCGCCCGATGGAAACCGCGCTGAAGTCGATCACCGGCATCAAGAAGATGACCGCGACCGCCTATCAGGGCGGCGGCAATGTGGTGATCGAGTTCCAGGCCGGCGCCGATCTGAAGAAGGCGCTGGACGACGTGAAGACCAAGGTCGACCAGGCCCGCCCGGATCTGCCTGCCGGCACCGACGAGCCGACGGTGAACGAGGTGAACCTGTCGGAATTCCCGATCCTGGTCATCACCCTTTCCGGCAATGTGCCCGAACGCGTGCTGACCAAATCCGCGCGCACGCTTCGCGACCGGATCGAGGAACTGCCCCCCGTCCTGAACGCCGACCTGCGGGGCGTGCGCGACGATCTGGTCGAGGTGGTGATCGATCCGGGCAAGCTGGCGACCTACGGGCTGCGCCCCGACATCCTGATCGCCGGTTTCGCCGCCGGGAACCAGCTCGTCGCCGCCGGAGCGCTGCAAGGTGCCGAGGGGCGCTATGCGATCAAGGTTCCCTCGCTTCTGGAAACCGTCGAGGATGTGGCGAACCTGCCCGTCATCTCCACCGGGACCGCCACGGTCCGCGTCCGCGACATCGCCGACATCCGGCCCACGCTGAAGGAACCCGACACCATCACCCGCCTGAACGGCGTTCCTGCCATCGCGATCGAAGTCTCGAAACGCACCGGCGCGAACCTGATCGAGACGGTGGACGAGGTGAAGGCGGTCACCGAGGAATTCCGCAAGCTGCTTCCCGAAGGCACCGAAGTCAGCTTCAGCCAGGACAAGTCCAAGGAAATCCGCCAGCTCTTGTTCGATCTGCAGAACTCGGTCCTGACCGCGGTCATCCTGGTCTTCATCGTCATCCTCTACGCGCTGTCGGTCCGCGCCTCGCTGCTGATCGGCCTCGCCATCCCGGCCTCGTTCCTGATGGGGATGCTGGCGCTGTCGCTGATGGGCTACACCGTCAACATCGTCGTCCTGTTCTCGCTGATCCTCGCCGTGGGCATGCTGGTCGATGACGCGATCATCGTCACCGAATTTGCCGAACGCCGGATGTCCGAGGGGATGGAAAAGCGCGCGGCCTTCGCCATGGCCTCGCACCGGATGACCGGGCCGGTGGTTGCCGCCACCATGACCCGCGTCGCCGCCTTCTCGCCCTTGCTGTTCTGGCCCGGTATCGTCGGCGAGTTCATGAAATACCTGCCGATCACGCTGATCGTCACGCTGTCGGCCTCGCTGGTCTATGCGCTGATCTTCGTGCCGACCCTCGGTGCGATCATCGCCAAACCGTTCAAGCACCTGCCGCAGCACAAGGACGGCGCCTACATGTGGGTCGTCGGCAAGGCCGTGCGCCACCCGTGGATCATGCTGACACTGGCGGTCGGGCTTCTGGTCGCGGTGCCCTATACCTATGCCAAGGTCGGCAAGGGCGTGATCTTCTTCCCGGATGTCGAACCCGAATTCGGCCTTCTGTATGTCAAGGCGCGGGGCAACCTGTCCATCGCCGAAAAGGACGCCCTCGTCGCCCAGGCCGAAGCCCGCATCCTGGGCTGGCCTGGTGTCGAGACGGTCTACACCCGCACCGGCTCGGGTGGCGGGCAGGGCAACGAGGTCGATGCCGATGTGATCGGGACCATCCAGTATGAATTCGTCGACTGGCGCGAAAGGAAGAACGCCAATGCCATCCTTGCCGACCTGCGACAGGCGATGGTCGGCATTCCGGGCGTCGACATCCAGGTCTCTGTTCCGCAGGCCGGCCCGACGACCGGCAAGGCGATCCAGATCCAGCTTTCCGCCGACGACCCGACCAATCTGAACGAGGTCGCCCGCCAGGTCGCCGACCGGCTGGCCACCGTCCCCGATGTGATCGACATCTCGAACGGCCTGCCGCCGCCCGGCGTGGACTGGGAGCTTGACGTCGACCGTGCCGCCGCCTCGCGCTACGGCATCGCACCCTCGACCGTCGGGGCCATGGTGCAACTTGTCACCTCCGGGCTGAAACTGTCCGATTACCGCCCCGCCGGTGCCGATGACGCGGTCGATATCGTCCTGCGATTGCCTGCCGACCAGCGGACCATTTCCGCGCTCGACCAGTTGCGCATCCAGACGGCGGAGGGCTCGATCCCGATCTCGAACTTCGTCACCCGCAAGCCCGCGCCCACAACCGGCAACCTGACCCGGCTCGATGGTGCCCGCACGGTGACGGTGCAGGCCGGTATCCGCGAGGGCGTGCAGGCCGACGCGATCTATGCCCAGATCACCAAAGAGATGGAGGCCGCCGGGCTGGACCAGTTTGGCATCCGCTGGAAACTGGCGGGCGAGGATGAGGAACAGGCCGCCGCTGCGGCCTTCCTGTCCAAGGCCTTCGCCGCAGCCATCTTCCTGATCTTCATCGTCCTTTTGGCGCAGTTCAACAACTTCACCTCGGTCGGTCTGGTACTGTCGGCCGTGGTCATGTCGACGATCGGCGTGTTCCTGGGCCTGATGATCATGGGCCAGCCTTTCACCATGGTGATGACCGGGATCGGCATCATCGCCCTTGCGGGCGTCGTGGTGAACAACAACATCGTCCTGATCGACACCTACGACACGCTGCGACGCGAAGGCAAACCGAAGATCGAGGCGATCCTGCAGACCTGCCGCGAACGCGCCCGCCCCGTGGTGCTGACCGCGCTGACCGCGATCCTGGGGGTGCTGCCCA
>NCDY01000171.1 GCA_002280405.1 Rhodobacterales bacterium 32-66-9
CGCCTGCTGCGCGAGGGGTGCAACGTCGTCTTGGCGGATATCGACCAGACCGCGCTGGATGAGGTCGTGGCGGGGTTCGCCACGCGCTATGGCCGCGACATGGTGCGCGGCGTGGTGATGGACGTGACCTCCGAGGCGGCGGTGATCGCGGCGGTGGAGTATACGGTCGGAGAATATGGCGGGCTGGACGTCTTGGTGAACAACGCCGGAATCACCTCGGCGGCGGCGGTCGAGAATACGACGCTGGCGATGTGGAACCGGACGATGGACATTCTGGCGACGGGCTATTTCCTGGTGGGACGCGAGGGCTATCGTGTTCTGAAAGCTCAGGGACTCGGCGGGTCGATGGTGTTCATCTCGTCGAAGAACGGGGTGGCGGCATCGCCCGGCGCGTCGGCCTATTGCACGGCGAAGGCGGCGGAAATCCACCTTGCCCGTTGCATGGCGCTGGAGGGCGCGCCGCTGGGGATCAGGGTCAACGTGGTGAACCCGGATGCCGTGTTGCGTGGGTCGAAGATCTGGAAGGGCGAGTGGTCCGGTCGGTCTTCCCCGAGGACATCGCCGAGGGGGTCTATTTCTTCGCCTCGGACCTGTCGGCGAAGTCGACCGGCAATTTCCTGAACGTGGACGCGGGCAATGCCGTGTCCTTCACGCGCTAGGGGGTGGGGATGCTGATTTCCGAGGATCTGGTCGGGTCGCTGAACGAAGCGGCGCGGGTGGCGCATGAGGATGAGTTCGGGGCGCTGGGGCGCAAACTTGCTCGGCGCGGGGTGGACATCGAGGCCACGGTGGCGCGCGCAATGGCGTGGTCGGTGGCCGTGCCGACCTGGGGCGTGGGGACCGGGGGCACCCGGTTTGCCCGCTTCCCGGGGAGGGGCGAACCGCGGGGCATCCACGACAAGCTGGCCGATTGCGGGGTGATCCAAGCCCTGACGCGCGGGACGCGGACAGTCTCGCCCCATATCCCCTGGGACAAGGTTTCCGACTACAATGCGCTGCGGCAGGAGGCGGCGCAATACGGGCTCGGGTTCGATGCGGTGAATTCGAACACGTTCCAGGATCAGACCGATCAGGCGCTCAGCTACCGCTACGGATCGTTGGCGAACGCCCGTTCGGATATCCGTGCGCAAGCGGTGGCGCACAACATCGAATGCATCGAGATCGGCAAGGCGCTGGGTGCCCCTGCCCTGACGGTCTGGATCGGCGACGGCACGAACTTTGCCGGGCAGCAGAGTCTTGGCGGCATGTTTGAGACCTACCTCAAGGCGATGGAAGAGGTCTACGCGGCGCTTCCGACGAACATGGCGATGTTCATCGAGCACAAGATGTACGAACCCGCCTTCTACTCGACGGTCCTCAGCGACTGGGGCTCGTCGCTGTTGGCGGCACAACATCTGGGGTCGCAGGCGAAGTGTCTGGTGGACCTCGGCCACCACGCGCCGAATGTGAACATCGAGCAGATCGTCGCGCGGCTGGTGCATGTCGGGCGGCTGGCGGGGTTCCACTTCAATGACTCGAAGTATGGCGATGATGATTTGGATTCGGGGTCGGTCGATCCGTTCCGGCTGTTCCTGATCTTCAACGAACTGGTCGAGGCCGAGCTGCGCGGGGCCAAGGGCTTCGCGCCGTCCTACATGATCGACCAGAGCCACAACGTGACCGACCCTATCGAAAGCCTGATGGGATCGGCGGTGGAGATCGCGCGGGCCTATGTGCAGGCGTCGCTGGTGGACCGAAAGGCGCTGGCCGAGGCACAGGAGGCCAATGACGTGATGGCGGCGCACCGGGCGCTGAAGGCGGGGTTCCTGACCGATGTCTCGCCGATCCTCGCCGAAGCGCGGATACGGTCTGGCGGGGCTTACGATCCCATCGCGGCCTATCGTGCCAGTGGCTATCGCGATCGGGTGGCGATGGAGCGACCGGAAGTGAAGGTGTCCTCGTCCGGCATCGTTTGACTGCCGGAGGGAGGCCGGGAGGAAGACAAGGCCCTCGATCATCGACGAAAACCATGCCTTCCGGGACTGGGTGGCCGTGCTGAAGCTTTCCGCGGATGGCTGCTATCGGCTGCTATTGCCGGATGCGACCGACCGACTGCTGCGCGCTGCGCCCGGGTCGGCAGCGGGCCGAAGGATCCAAGCCGCGCAGCGCCCGATATCTGATCTTTGCGCTGAACGGTGGCGGGGTTGCGGCCGAGCCGGAGGTCTGCGTCCGCCTGCCGGTGGTTCCGCTTCAGGCGAAGCCAGTCCCGAAGCCGGACGGTGTCCTGCAAGACGTGGCCGCGATGTGCCGCCGCACCACGCTTGCCTGCCTGCCTGCGGGACGGGTTCGTGGATGACGTCTGCCGGAAGAGCAGCCTTTGGCCGGTGGATGTGGTCGCCCAAGACTTGGCGCGGCGCGGGATTTCAGACGATCCGCGCCCGTTGATGTTCGCGCTCACCCCGGCGGCGGAGAGGGCGAATGCGGGGAGCCTTCTGCCGTCGGTCCTGCGGGGTGAAGTGCCGGCCCATGCGGTCACGGGCTGCAATTTCGCCCGGGCGGAACTGCTGGAAGGCTGCGCGACGCCTCTGGGCTTGGCACCGCCGGAGGCGGTCTGGCAGCGGCACTGGGGCACGATGACCCGGACGCTGTGGCCGCTGGATGGGCGCAGGACATGCGACCTCGCCAGAGAACTGGTCAATCGACTTTCCAGACGGATCGGCCTGACACGGATCCTCAGCCCACCGGCTTGGCTGGCGTCAGAAATCCAGATGCTCGACCGAAAGCGCGTTCTGCTGGATGAATTCGCGCCGGGGTTCGACGACATCGCCCATCAGCTTGGAGAAGATGTCGTCTGCCTCGGCCAGATCCTCGACCTTGACCTGAAGAAGCGTCCGCGCCTCGGGGTCCAGGGTGGTTTCCCACAACTGGTTCGGATTCATTTCCCCCAGGCCCTTGTAGCGTTGCAGGGTCAGTCCCTTCTCGCCTTCGGTAAGGATGGATCTGAGCAGGTCGATCGGGCCGTGGATCGCTTGTTCCCGGTCCTTCCGCACCAGACGCGCGGTGTCGCGGTAGATGTCGCGGTGCTGACCGGCAGTCTGGGAAAGGCGGCGCGCCTCTCCCGATCGCAGGACTGCGCCGTCCAGCGTCCGAAGCTCTTCTACCCCGCGCAGGATGCGGGAAAGCCGGATGCCGTGGTCCTGGGTGATCCTGCCATGCCAGCCGCGCTCGAATTCGGGTGCGATCAGGTTCAGCCGTTTTGCCACGGTGTCGGCAACCAGCTGCAGGTCGGCATCGACGCGACCAGGATCGAAGGCTCTACCAGGTAGTCTTCAAGAGCCGCCTGATCCTTGAGGTAGACCTCGGACTTGCCGCGCGCGACTTTGTAAAGCGGCGGCTGTGCGATGTAGAGGTAGCCGCCTTCGATGAGCTGGGGCATCTGGCGGAAGAAGAAGGTCAAGAGAAGGGTGCGGATATGCGCGCCATCAACGTCGGCGTCGGTCATGATCACCACCTTGTGGTAGCGCAGCTTGCCGATGTCGAATTCGTCGCGGCCGATGCCGGTGCCCAGCGCGGTGATCAGGGTGCCGATCTCCTGACTGCCCAGCATCCGGTCAAAGCGCGCGCGCTCGACGTTGAGGATCTTTCCGCGCAGCGGCAGGACCGCCTGGTTGGAACGGCTGCGGCCCTGCTTGGCCGAGCCTCCGGCGCTGTCACCCTCGACCAGAAAGATCTCCGACTTGGCGGGATCGCGTTCCTGGCAATCGGCCAGCTTGCCGGGCAGCGAAGCCACATCCAGCGCCGTCTTGCGGCGGGTCAGTTCGCGGGCCTTGCGGGCGGCTTCGCGGGCCAGCGCGGCCTCGATGATCTTGCCGACGATGATCCTTGCCGGGCCGGGGTTTTCCTCGAACCATTCCGACAGCTTTTCGTTCACCAGGTTTTCGACTGCCGGGCGAACCTCGGACGACACCAGCTTGTCCTTGGTTTGGCTGGAGAATTTCGGGTCCGGCACCTTGACCGACAAGACGCAGGTCAGCCCTTCACGCGCGTCGTCGCCGGTGAAGTCCACCTTTTCGCGCTTGGCGATGCCCGAGGATTGGGCGTACCCGGTGATCGTGCGGGTCAGGGCACCCCGGAAACCGGCCATATGCGTGCCGCCGTCGCGCTGCGGGATGTTGTTTGTGAACGGCAGTACGGTTTCGTGGTAGCTGTCGTTCCACCACATCGCGACCTCGACGCCGATGCCGTTCTTTTCGCCGACCATGTAGATCGGTTCCGGCATGACAGAGGTCTTGGACCGGTCGATATACTTGACGAATTCGCGCACGCCGCCTTCGTAGAACAACTCGACCTTCTGCGGTTCGGCGTGACGTTCGTCTTCCAGCACGATCCGCACGCCCGAGTTCAGGAACGCCAGTTCGCGCAGACGATGCTCCAGCGTCTTGAAGCTGTAGTCGAGGTTCGAGAACGTGCCTTCGGGGATGTTCGACTTCGCCGAAGCCAGAAAGCGGACCTGCGTGCCCTTCTGGCCGGGTGCCGGGCCGACCGGATAGACATGCACCACGCAATCGCCATGCTCGAACCGCGCGCGATACTCGGTGTCGTTGCGCCAGACCGTGAGCTCCAGCCATTCCGACAGGGCGTTGACGACCGAGACACCGACACCGTGCAACCCGCCCGAGACCTTGTAGGCGTTGCCGCCCTCATCGGTGTTGTTGAACTTGCCGCCGGCGTGCAGCTGGGTCATGATGACCTCGGCTGCAGAGACGCCTTCCTCCTGGTGGATGTCGACCGGGATGCCGCGCCCGTTGTCGCGCACCGAAACCGAGTCGTCGGCGTGGATTTTCACCACGACTTCGGTGGCGTGCCCGGCCAGCGCCTCGTCGATGCCGTTGTCGACAACCTCGTAGACCATGTGGTGCAGGCCCGGGTCAGCCATGCGAGGGGAACCCTTGTCGTTGCCCGCGATTTATAGCGGTTTGACGCGGGATTGTCACCCCTTGCACACAAGATTTGGTAGTCACAGGAAGGGGATGACCAGCCCGACGCCGACCAGCAGCACGCCCGATCCGATGTTCAGCCTCCGCAGGCTTTCCGGGCTGGACAGAAGCTGCCGGGCGCGATCAAGGAACAGCGCAAGGCCAAGATTTCCGGCCATCGGGATCAAGGCGGACAGTGCGATGATCGCGATGATGTCGGGGGCGGTCAGCGCCTCAAGCGTGAAGAAGCCGGGCAGCGCGCCCATGTAGAACAGGATTGCCTTGGGGTTGCCGATCACAGCAGCCACACCGACCGAGAAGCCCGCCCATACGCCCGGACGGGTCATGCGGCTGTCGGCGTTCAGCGAGGCTGCGGGCCTGCGGATCAACATGAACCCCATGATCAGGAAGATCGCCGCCGCGACCCAGCGCAGCAGGGCAAGAAAGTCGCCATAGGCGGCTTCAATCCAGGCCAGGCCCAGGATTGCGGCCAGGGGCCAGATCAGATCGCCCAGCGCGACGCCGACTGCCAGGGGCCAGGCTGCGGCAAATCCGCCGGACAAGGCGCGGGCGGTCAAAGCAACCCAGACAGGACCTGGGACAGCCCACAGACCAGCCATGCCGAGGGCGTAAAGAGCAAGTTCCTGCAGCGAGACGGTCATTCGTTCATTCCAGTGCGACATGTGATCCGGTGCGGTCATCGCGCACCGTCAGGGCCTGACACCGCGAACCGAGGGTATCGAACAGTCCCGGCTCGGTGCCGGTCATGATCGCCTGTGCGCCCAGGCCGCAGATTTCATCGTAGAGCGCGGTCCGGCGGGCTTCGTCAAGATGGGCCGAAACCTCGTCAAGCAGCAAGATCGGTGCGCGGCCAAGATCATCCGCCAGGGCGCGGGCATTGGCGAGGATCAGACTGATGAGGAGCGCCTTCTGCTCTCCGGTGGAACACTGGTCGGCCGGGATGCCCTTGGTGGCGTAGACCGCGATCAGATCGGCGCGGTGCGGGCCGATCAGGGTGCGCCCGGCGGCAATGTCGCGGCGGCG
Organism: Rhodobacterales bacterium 32-66-9; assembly: GCA_002280405.1. GTDB lineage: Bacteria > Pseudomonadota > Alphaproteobacteria > Rhodobacterales > Rhodobacteraceae > Tabrizicola. The sequence goes on from NCDY01000171.1 coordinate 6,000, forward strand.
GCTCTCGGCCAGAGCGGTCGCAAGGTCTTCAGGGCCGTCGCTGCCCTCGGGGCCGGTCATGGCCAGATCGGCGGTCGGGAAGGCGCTGGCGGCATTGGCGGCACGCGCGATCCGGGCCAACGCCCCGCGTCGGTTGGCGGTGATCAGGGTTGCCGCCTCGGCCATCTGCGCCTCGAGCGCCGCATACCAGTGGGCGTCGTCGACCTGATCCCGGATCAACCGGTTCCGATCGCGCATTGCCCTTTCGTATGTGAGCGAATGTTCGGCATGGTCCGGAAAGAAGCTGAGCGTCATCCGGTCGAGAAACCTTCGACGCCCTTCGGCGGCTTCGATCCAAAGCCGGTCCATCGCCGGGACCAGCCACAATATGCGCAGCACGCGGCCAAGGCCGGCCTGGGTTGCAGCCTTGCCGTCGATGCGGACCTGACGGCCCTCGCCGGGCTCGGCCCAGGTTTCCAGCTCATGGTCCGCAGCCAGGCCCCGGACCCGGGCGGTGACTTTCCAGCCCAAACTCTCTGGCTGCCGCGCCAGATCCTCGGCGGCGGCCCGGCGCAGGCCACGGCCGGGGGAAAGAAGGGATACCGCTTCGAGAATGTTGGTCTTGCCCGCCCCGTTCGGGCCGGTGATCGCCACCGGGCGTCCGTCAAGGGTCAGCCGAGTCGCCCGGTGGCTGCGGAAATGCGACAGCGCAAGGGTCTCGATCAGCAGACCGCCCACCAGGATTTCCCTTTCGCTTCCGAGGGTTTTTCGGGATCAGACCCGCATCGGCATGACGACATAGACCGCTGACATGTCATTGCCTTCGCGCATCAGCGTGGGGTCGGCGGCAGAGTTGAACAGGAAGACCGCATTCTCTCGGTCGACCTGGCTGGCGATCTCCAACAGGTATTTCGCGTTGAAGCCGATCTCCAGCCGCTCGTCGCCATAGGCGACGGCAAGTTCTTCCTCGGCAGCGCCGCTATCGGGCGAGTTGACCGACAGGACCAGCCGGTCCTCGTCCAGCGACAGTTTCACCGCGCGGGAGCGTTCGGAGGACACCGTGGCCACCCGGTCCACTGCCTTGGCGAATTCCGAGGCGTCGACCTCCAGTTTGCGGGTGTTCCCGGTCGGAATGACGCGGGTGTAGTCCGGGAAGGTGCCATCGATGACTTTCGACGTCAGCGTGATCGCCGGGGTCGCAAAGCGAACCTTCGTTTCGGAGACCGAAACCGCGATCATCGCATCGTCGTCTTCCAGGAGCTTGCGCAGCTCGCCCACGGTCTTGCGCGGCACAATCACGCCGGGCATCCCGTCGGCACCTTCAGGCAAAGGCGCGTCGATCCGCGCCAGACGGTGACCGTCGGTCGCCACGCAGCGCAGAACCTTGCCGGTCTCACCCTGCGACACATGCATATAGACGCCGTTCAGGTAATAGCGTGTCTCCTCGGTGGAAATCGCGAACTTGGCCTTGTCGAAAAGCCGCCGCAACTCGGGCGCCTTGGCGGAAAAGTTCGAGGAATATTCGGATGTTGCCATCACCGGGAAGTCTTCCTTCGGCAACGTCGCCAGGCTGAAGGTCGACCGGCCCGCAGTGATGGTCAGACGACCGGCCGCGCTGTCTTCGGTCAGATGCACCAGAGCGCCGTCAGGCAGCTTGCGCACGATCTCGTGCAGCATGACCGCAGACACCGTGGTCGCGCCTGCGCGTTCGACCATTGCCGGGGCGTGGTCGACCACCTCGATGTCAAGATCGGTGGCGCGGAACGACACATGCGCCCCTTCCGCCTCGATCAGGACGTTGGCCAGAATCGGAATCGTGTTGCGGCGTTCGACCACCGACTGCGCCTGCGCCAATGCCTTGAGCAGCGTGGCGCGTTCGATCGAGAGCTTCATCTGGCTTCCCCCTGCCGACCCGTTGAAGGGACGACGAATTTACCCGGTTCTCACCGGTTCACAAGTGTTGGCTGGACTGTGAAAGGCTTTGCAGGGGCCGTCAAGAGCGGCCCCGGTCTCAGCCCTGCAGAAGGCGACGCAGCAGCTGCAGATCGTCCGCCAGCTGGCTGTCGGTGGTCATCAGCTCTTCGATCTTGCGCACGCCATGCATGATCGTCGTGTGGTCGCGCCCCCCGAAGCGACGCCCGATCTCTGGCAGGCTGCGCGGCGTCAGCTGCTTTGACAGATACATCGCCACCTGACGGGGCCGTGCGATGGAGCGCAGCCGCTTCGGTCCGATCAGGTCCGAGAGCCGGACGTTGTAATGCTCGGCCACCTTGCGCTGAATCTCCTCGATCGAGAGCTTGCGGTCGGAAGACCGCAGGATGTCGGCCAGACAATCCTGGGCGAGGTCCAGCGTGATCTCGCGGCCGACGAGCGAAGCGAAGGCAAATAGGCGGGTGAGCGCACCCTCCAGAACACGGACATTGGTGGTGATCCGGTGCGCGAGAAATTCCAGCACGCCGTCAGCCAGCACCAGCCCGCGATACTGGCTGCGATAAAAATCGGCCTTCTGCTGCAGGATGCTTGTTCGCATCCACCAGCGCATTGAAGGTGTGGAAGAATTCCTCCTGGGTGGAGTCCTTGCCGGCGATGAACTGGACATCATCGACCATAAGCACATCGACAGACCGGAACAGTTCCTTGAAGTCCATGATCTGACGTTCGCGCAAGGCCTGCACGAAGCGATACATGAACTGTTCTGCCGAAAGATAAAGCACGCGCAGATCGGGGCGGCGGGCCTGCAACTCATGCGCGATGGCATGCATCAGGTGCGTCTTGCCAAGGCCGACGCCGCCATAAAGGAACAGCGGGTTGAAGGTGACCGGCCCACCCTCGGCCACCCGGCGGGCGGCGGCATGAGCCAGCTCATTGGGCTTGCCGACGACAAAGCTGTCGAAGGTAAAGCGGGCGTCCAGCGGCGCGCCGGGCAATTCCTCTTCCGACACCCGGGCACGCGCCAGTTTGGGCGCGGCCTGTGCTTGCGACGGACGGGCCGCAACCGGGGCGGCGGTGCCGACCGCGAACTCCAACCGGTCGACCGGGGCCCCGGCGCTGGTCAACTGCGAGCGGATATGATCACCGTAGTTGCGCTGCACCCAGTCACCGAAAAAGATCGTCGGCACCTCAAACCGCGCGACGCCGTTCTTCAGCTGCGACAGCTTCAGTGGCTCGATCCAGGTCGCGTAGTTGTGCTTGCCGACCCGCTTGATCAGCTCTTCCCGAACCTGCCCCCAGGCTTCATGCGTCATTCGTCAACCTGCCAATATCCCTGAGCCGGTGGCACACGCCCCGATCCTGCCCTGTTTCTTTCTTGAACGAGCCACGTCGACCAAATCGCCCTGCCCGCCGTGCAGGCGGTCAGGTCCACCGATTTGTCAGCGGGACAAAATACGAACGGGCGCAGCAGCCGGTTATCCAGCAGCTTTGCCGCAGAACATGGGATGGCTTGACTGCCACCTCCATTTCATTGATCGCAAAAGAAAAACTCGGAAACAGGCGCGATTGTCGCAGCCAATCCGTGCAGCAGCTTTCCCTTTGCGACCCGTTCTTGTCCCCCAAGACGAAGTGAATCGCCCGGTCACGCTAACAAGCCCGCCGCAGGCTCTGCAACCGAACATCGCGCTTGACAGAGATTCCCGAAACCCGAATCCGAAGGCTCTGGCAAATCGGCAACGCAGGGCTGATGTCCTGCAGCCGGAAGGCGCGAAAACGCCGAAGGGCGCAACCCTCGCGGGTGCGCCGAATCTGTTCCGGCTTCGGTCAGTCGTGGTCCGGTCAGGCCTGCAAGTCAGACCTTGACGACCGCCTTCACACGCGAGGCGAGGCGCGACATCTTCCGCGCGACGGTGTTCTTGTGCAGCACGCCCTTGGTCACGCCACGGGCAAGCTCGGGCTGCGCGGCCTTCAGCGCGGCCTGGGCGGCATCGGGGTTGCCCGAGGCAATCGCCTCTTCGACCTTGCGCAGGAAAGTGCGGATGCGCGAGCGGCGCGCCTTGTTGACGGCATAGCGCGCTTCGGACTGGCGGGCGCGTTTCTTGGACTGGGCGGTATTGGCCATCGATGGCTTCCTTGCGGTCTTTCGGTTTCAATTCTGTCGCACGAAAGACCAGAAGGCCCCATCCCGTCAGGATGGATCTGATTCTTGCCTAAGCGGGCCCACGCGCATGTGACGCTGGCCTTTACGGGAAAAATTCCGGATTGAAAAGCCCTTGCGGTCGCGACGTCATCTGTCGCGGAACTGCGGCTGGCGCTTCTCCAGGAAGGCAGCCATGCCTTCCTTCTGGTCTTCCGTCGCAAAGGTTGCCTGGAACATGCGACGCTCGAACATCAGCCCCTCGGCGAGGCTGGTTTCCTGCGCCCGGTTCACGCATTCCTTGACCACCATGGCAGTCACGGCGGATTTCTCGACGATCTTCTGCGCGGCCTTTATCGCTTCTTCGATCAGGCTTTTCGCCGGGACGACGCGGGACACAAGTCCGCACCTCTCGGCTTCGGCCGCGTCCATGAAACGCCCCGTAAGGTGCATGTCCATCGACTTCGACTTGCCGACCGCGCGGGTCAGCCTTTGCGTCCCGCCCATGCCGGCCACGATGCCGAGGTTGATCTCGGGCTGGCCGAACTTGGCCGAATCGGCGGCGATGATGAAGTCGCACAGCATCGCAAGCTCGCAGCCGCCGCCGAGGCAGTAGCCAGCCACCGCCGCGATGATCGGCTTGCGGGTGCGGGCGATGATCTGCGCCTCGGGGCCGAACAGGTCCTCGAAATAGACATCGATGAAGGATTTCTCGGCCATCTCCTTCACGTCGGCCCCGGCGGCGAAGGCCTTTTCGGATCCCGTGATGACGACGCAGCGCACCTTGTCGTTGGCCTCTGCAGCCGTCACCGCCGCCGCCAGTTCCCGCATCAGCGTGGCGTTCAGCGCGTTCATGGCGTCGGGGCGGTTCAGCCGGATCAGCGAGACATAGTCCTCGATCTCGACGATCAGCGTGTCATAGGCCATGGCGGCCTCCTTGATGGCAGTCACCGGACTCCTAGCACCAAACCACGGCTTGGCAAGTCACCTCTGGCAGGAGGGGCACCAGAAGGACGACCGACCTGACTGGACGGTGCGGGTGATCCTGCCAGTGCAGCCCGGGGTTTCGCAAGGCTCATCTTCTCGATCATAGACTTGAAAACGCTTCGAAAAATAGCCAAGCTCGCCATTCGTCTGCCGGAAGTCGCGCAAGGATGACCCGCCAGCATCGATCGCCTCGGCCAACACCGCGCGGATCACCGGGACAAGGCGGTTGATCTGCGGTTCGCCAAGATCCCCGGCCAGCCGAAGCGGGCTGATCCGCGCGCGAAACAGCGTCTCGGCGACGTAGATGTTGCCCAGCCCCGCCACGATCCGCTGGTCCAGAAGCGCAGACTTTATCGGTGTCCTGCGGCCCGCCAGCCGCCTGGCTAGGTAGGGTTCATTGAAGTCGTTGCCAAACGGCTCCGGCCCCAGGCCCGCCAAGAGCATGTGCTGGTCCGCCGTTTCGGTCAGCATCAGGTCCATCGCGCCAAAGCGGCGGGCGTCGTTGAAGGTCACCCGGGCGCCACCCGACATGTGCAACACCACATGGTCATGCTTCTGTGGCGCGGGATGGTCGTGGTAGAACGTCCCCGGTTGCGCGCCGGAAATCATCATCCGCCCCGACATGCCCAGATGCACCAAGAGCGTCTCGCCGCTGTCGAGATCGGCAAGGATGTATTTCGACCGCCGCCGCAGGGCGATCACCCGCCTGCCGGTCAGCCGGTCGGCCATCCGGTCCGGGAAGGGCCAGCGCAGGTCGGGGCGGTTGATCTCGGCCAGGG
>NCDY01000029.1 GCA_002280405.1 Rhodobacterales bacterium 32-66-9
TGGAAGACCGCATCGCGCTGGTCAAGGCCGGTGTCGCCAGGCTGAACACCATGACCGAGGTGGTGGTCGAGGAGATCGCCTGGCAGATGGGCCGCCCCACCCGCTACGGCGGCGAATTCGGCGGGGTGAATGCCCGGACCGACTATATGGCCTCGATCGCGGCCAAGACCCTTGCCCCCGAGATGGTGGAGGATTCTGCCGCCTTCCGCCGCTATCTCGCCCGTGAGCCGGTGGGCGTCGTCTTCATCATCGCGCCCTGGAACTATCCCTATCTCACCACGATCAACACCCTCGTCCCGGCCCTGATCGCCGGGAACTCGGTGGTGCTGAAGCACGCCAGCCAGACGCTTCTGGTTGGCGAACGCCTGGCCGAGGCTTTCCACGCGGCGGGCATCCCTCAGGACGTGTTCCAGAACGTCGTCCTCGACCACGCCACCACCGAAGCCCTGATTGCCAAGCGCAGCTTCGGCTTCGTGAACTTCACCGGCTCGGTCGGCGGCGGGCAGGCCATCGAACGCGCGGCGGCGGGGACCTTCACGCCGCTGGGGCTGGAGCTGGGCGGCAAGGACCCGGGTTACGTGCGCGAGGATGCAAATCTTGACCTCGCCGTCGATGTGCTGATGGACGGGGCGATGTACAACGCCGGGCAGTGCTGCTGCGGGATCGAGCGGATCTATGTCCACGAAAAGCTCTTCGACAGCTTCGTCGAAAAGTCCGTCGCCTGGGTCGGGCAGTTGAAGCTGGGCAACCCCTTCGACGCCTCGACCACGCTTGGACCGATGGCGCACAAGCGGTTCGCGCAGACCGTGCGCGACCAGACCGCCGAGGCCATCGCCAAGGGCGCGAAGCCGCTTCTCGACCCGAAAAGGTTCGCCGATGACGGCGGGGCGTATCTTGCGCCGCAGATTCTGATCAACGTCGATCACTCGATGCGGGTGATGAAGGAAGAAAGTTTCGGCCCCGTGGTCGGCATCATGCCGGTCAAGAACGATGCCGAGGCGATAGCACTGATGAACGACAGCCCCTACGGGTTGACCGCCAGCATCTGGACCGAAGATTACGACACCGCCGCCGCCCTGGGGGCACAGGTCGAAACCGGAACCGTGTTCATGAACCGGGCCGACTACCTTGACCCGGCGCTGACCTGGACGGGGGTCAAGGACACCGGGCGCGGCACCTCGCTTTCCTATCTCGGGTTCCATTCCGTGACCCGGCCGAAATCCTATCACCTGAAGAAGGCCCCGAAATGACTCACCCGGTTTCTCACTCGGTTCCCAACCGCAACTGGTCCTATCCGACCGCGATCAAGTTCGGCGTCGGCCGTATCTCGGAGCTGGCCGATCACGCGAAAAGCATCGGGCTGACGAAGCCGCTCCTTGTCACCGACAAGGCCCTCGCGTCCCTGCCGATCACCAAGAACGCCCTCGACGTGCTGGAGGCCGCGGGCCTTGGCCGCGCCGTCTTTTCCGATGTGGACCCAAACCCGAACGAGATCAACATGGCCGCCGGGATCGAGGTCTACCTTGCCGGCGGCCATGACGGGGTGATCTGCTTCGGCGGCGGCTCGGCCCTCGACCTTGGCAAGATGATCGCGCTGATGGCGCATCAGCCGAAGAAGCTGCGCGTCTGGCAGCTGGAGGATATCGACGACTGGTACACCCGCGCCGATGCCTCGAAGATCGCGCCGATCATTGCTGTTCCCACTCGAGCCCCTTCTACCACCCAATGAGCCAAGGCATCGCACTGGAAGGGATGCGGCTGGTGTTCGAGAACTTGGCCAAGGTCTATGCCGACCCGAACGATCTTGACGCCCGCGCGCACATGATGTCGGCGGCGGCGATGGGGGCGACAGCGTTCCAGAAGGGGCTTGGGGCGATCCATGCCCTCAGCCACCCGATCGGGGCGGTCTACAACACGCACCACGGCACGACGAACGCCGTCGTCATGCCGATGGTGCTGGACTTCAACCGGAAGGCCGTGAAGGACCGCCTCGCCAGCGCGGCGGCCTATTGCGGGATCAAGGGCGGCTACAAGGGGTTCTACCAGCGCATCCTCGACCTGCGGCAGACGCTGAACATCCCGGAAAACCTGACCAAGCTGGGCGTCAAGGACCCCGATCTGGACATGCTGACGAAGATGGCGCTGGAGGACCCGTCCTGCGGCGGCAACCCGGTCAAGATGACGAAGCGGAACACCCGTGCCTTGTTCGAGGCCTGCCTGTAGGGTGGGTGGTTCACCTGCCCGACCGGCCGGATCGCCGTGACAGCCGATGCGTGAAACAACCGAGATCGCGGTGATCGGTGCCGGTGTCATCGGCCTGACCATCGCGCTGGAACTGGCAGAGCACGGCCACGAGGTCACTCTTCTTGACCCCGGCCAGCCCGGCATGGGTGCCAGCTACGGCAACGCGGGCACCATCGCGGGCTATGCCACCCGCCCGGTCGGCACGCCCGAGGTGCTGCGGCATCTGCCGGCGCTGGTGTTCTCGCGCACTTCGCCTCTGGCGATCCGGCATCGTGCGCTGCCCGGCCTGACGCCCTGGCTGCTCCGCTTCCTGCGTCAGTCGCTGCCCGCCCCGACCGCGCGCAATGCCCGGGCGCTGGCGGCCCTGCTGTCTGACGCGGGGCCGTTGTGGGACGACCTTGCCCTGCGCGTCCAGGGCGCGGGCATCCTGCACCGGCGGGGCTGCCTGTATCTTTACGAAAGCCCCGAAGCATTCACGGCGGCCCGGCCCGAGCTTGAGCAGCGTCGGGCGCAGGGGGTCGAGCTGGGCTTGATCGGCCCCGACCCGCTGGCCGATCTGGAACCGAACCTGCCCCGCACCCTTGGCGGAGCGGCGCATTTCACCGGGGCAACCTTTCTGGACGATCCGGGGCGGATGATGCAGCGGATCGCGGAGACGGTCCTTGCGCAGGCCCGACACATCCCCGCCCGGGTGGACCGGCTGACGCGCGGCCCGGACGGAGTGGTTCTGCACGGCCCCGGACTGCACCTGCACGCCCGCCGCGTGGTGATTGCCGCCGGGGCCCATTCCCGCGCCCTGGCAGCGCAGGCGGGCGACCGCGTCCCCTTGGACACCGAACGCGGCTACCATGTCGAATGGGACATGCCCGAGCCCTTGCTGAACCGCCCCGCCTGCCCCACGGCGCGGGGCTTCTACTTCTGCCCGATGGCCGGACGGCTGCGGGTTGCGGGGACGGTGGAGCTTGGCGGGCTGAGCCTGCCGCCGTTGCCGCACCGGATCGCGAAACTGGTCGAGGGCGCGCGGGCCTTCTTTCCCGACCTTGGCGCACCGGATCGGGAATGGATGGGCTTCCGCCCCTCGATTCCCGACAGCCTGCCGGTGATCGGCCCCTCGCGCGGCGGCGCCGAGGTGATCCATGCCTACGGCCATGGGCATCTGGGAGTGACCCTGGCGCCGATCACCGCGCGGATCGTGGCGGCATTGGTCGACGGTCACGCGACCGGCCTTGATCTTCGACCCTATCTTCCGACGCGGTTCTGAGAACGTCTGCCCGGAATTCGCTGTGGCCGCCCTGACCTTGCGGTGATGGGGCTCCCCGGATGCCGCGACGGCCCCCGACCGGATCGGACAGATCATGGCCGCATGGCCGCGCCGTCACGGGTCACAACTGGGTCGACGCGTCGATGGTCCCGGATGGGCCCTTGCCGGCGACGAAGCAGGCGGGCGACCGGTTGATCAGGGGCAGGGTGAACCAGACCGGCGCGCTGGGACTCGAGGCGGTCGCGGCCGTGCGGCTGGCGGCCCGCGAGGCGCGGCGCGGGTCGGCGGACACGGACGACACTCGTCGCTGCCCGCATCCTTCCGCGACCACGGCAAGAAAATCAGCACGGCCTGGGCACTTCGCCATTTTCCGGGCAGGATGCAGGCTTACATCAGCGACAGAACGGGACGATACCAGCGGCAGGCGGGAGGCGGACAGGAAACCGCAGACCGTCCTTGATCCAGAGGGACAGCATGACGACCATCAGTGATCTCCGCGCCGCCTTCGTCGAAGGCATGAGCCGCGCGGCCACCTTCGTTGCCGTGGCGACCACCGATGGCGAAGGCGGACGCGCGGGGGTAACGGTCTCCTCGCTGACCTCGGTCTCGGCGGATGGCGAGCAACCCTCGCTTCTGGTCTGCATCAACCGGCAATCTCCGGCGGCCACGGCGATCCTGCAGAACCGCGCGTTCTGCGCCAACCTTCTGGCCGAGACGCAGCAGGATCTTGCGAACCTGTTCGCGGGTCGCAGCACGACCGACCGAGCCGAACGCTTTGACCAGGTCACCTGGGAGGCCGGGGATCTTGGCCAGCCGGTCCTGTCGGGTGCCACCGCCGCGTTCGAATGCCGCCTGGCCACCGCGCTGTTGTGGGAAACCCACCACATCATCGTGGGCCGGGTCAGCGCCGTTCGGCTTTCGGGCAATGCGTCTGCCCTGCTTTACGGCCAGCGGGCCTACCGACGCGCCATCCATCTGACCGGCGACAGCTGAACCTGCCGGAAATCCGGGGCCTGGACCAAAGTCCTCTTGCGGCACGGCCCGGTCCGACGCCGTCGCGCGCACCCGCCTTGCGCGGCGCAGCCGGTCACGGCAGACTTCGCGGCAAGCAGAGGACCGCCGCCCATGACCCACCGGATTTCCGCCAGAGGCATCAGCCTTGACTTCATCCCCCGGGGTGGCGTGCTGGACGCTCTGTCGGTCACCGATGCCGGGCAGGTGATCGCCCCGCTCCACCGCGCGCCCTGGGCGGAAGAAGAGGTCGCCCCCGACGCCCCGCCGCACCAGCGCTGGCTGGCGGGCGATTTCCTTGCCGCGCCGATGGGCGCGTCCGAACGGGGCCTGCACGGCCTTCCCGCGAATGGTGACTGGCAGATCGTGCCCTCCGCCCCCGGGCTGGTGCGCGCGGTGCTGTCGGGTGAGGTGCTGGGTGCTACGGTTGTCAAGGAGCTGTCCGTCGCAGACGGACACCCCTTCGTCTACCAGCGCCACCTGTTCATCGGGGGCCAAGGCGCGCTGCCTGTGGCCAATCACGCGATGGTCGCGGTCCCGAACGGGGCAAAGCTGTCGTTTTCGCGCAAGCGCTGGTGGGAAACGCTGGCCGAGCCCCTGGAGACCACCCGGGGCCGGTCCCGCCTTGCCTATCCACGCCGGGCCGAAGACGCGGCCGAGTTCCCCGCCGCAGAGGGCGGCACTGTCAACCTGCACCGTTACCCCTGGGGTGCGGCCCATGAAGACTTCGTTGCGGGCATCGAGGATCCGGCTTCGCCTCTGGGCTGGACTGCCGTCGTGCGGCCACAGGAAGGCGATCTCTACCTCTCCCTGCGCAACCCTGCCCTGCTGCCGATGACGATGCTCTGGCACTCGAACGGCGGCCGCGACTATCCGCCCTGGGCCGGGCGGCACCGTGGCTGTCTCGGGGTCGAGGAAGGGGCCGCGCTGCCGATGCTGGGCCTGTCGTCACGCGAAACGCCCGATCCCCTGACCGCTGCCGGGCAACCCGGGCTGGTGCGGCTCGACCCCGAAGGTACGGTCGAGGTGCGTCACATCATCGGCTGCATCGCCTGGCCCGAAGGCCAGTCGGTCGCGGGCGTGATGCTGGACGGCGACACGCTGACCGTGACCGGGGACTGGGGGGCGGAACGCAAGGTGCCGGTGCGGGGGTCGTGGCTCGGGCTTGCCCGGGCGCGGCCGCAGTCGGCGGGCAAAGCGGCGCCGGACTGGGATCTGTAGACTACTGCGTGAAGCCGGGGCGCTGCGCCCAGGCCCAGGCATCGCCGATCATCTGCCGCATGTTGGACCGGGTCGGCTCCCACCCCAGATCCCGGATCGCGCGGGTGGAGGAAGACACCAGGGCCGCCGCATCACCGGGACGCCGGTCGCCGATCACCAGCGGAACCTCGCGGTTGGTCACCATGCGGCTCGCCTCGATCACCTCGCGCACCGAAAAGCCCGTGCCGGTGCCAAGGCAGAAGACCGCGTCGCCCTTGCCCGCAAGCAGTCGCTGCAGCCCAAGCACATGGGCGTCGGCAAGGTCCGCGACATGCACATAGTCCCGCACGCAGGTGCCGTCGGCGGTGGGATAGTCCGTCCCGAAGACCGTCAGGGCCGGCCGCTTGCCCGCGACGGCGTCCAGCATCAGCGGGATCAGATGGGTTTCCGGCACATGCTGCTCGCCGATCTCGCCGTCGGGGTCGGCACCCGCGACGTTGAAATATCGAAAGATCACATGCGAAATCCCGCTTGAGGCCCCGAAATCGCGCAGCATCTGTTCAATCGCCAGCTTCGAGCCGCCGTAGGCGTTGATCGGGCGCTGCGGCGTGTCCTCGGTCAGAAGAATGCCGTCCTGATCGCCATAGGTCGCGCAGGTCGAGGAGAAGACGAAGTTCCCGACCCCCGCCGCGGCACAGGCCTCCAGAAGGTTCAGCGCACCGCCGATGTTGACCCGCCAGTACAGCCCGGGGTCCTTCATCGAGTCGCCCACCAGCGACAGGGCCGCGAAATGCATCACCGCGACCGGGCGATGTTCGGCGAGGGCCGCGTCGATCGCGGCGCGGTCCATGAGATCGCCCCGGACCAGCGGTCCCCACTTCACCGCCCCGGCCCAGCCCGTCGCCAGGTTGTCAAAGACCACCGGTTCGAAACCGGCCCGCGCAAGCGCCTTGCAGGCATGCGACCCGACATAGCCTGCACCACCCGTCACCAGGATCCTTTGCGCCATCTTGCCGAACCTCCACCATCACACCGTGCCGCGATGGTTTGCGTTGAAAGCCGGGACGATGTCCAGTGGGTTCGCCGAGCAGGTCAGACCAGAAGCAGGTCCGCAAGGGCCAGCGTGCCGCTGACGTCCATGCTGAACAGCGCGGTCGCATTGTCGCTTGACCCGCCGTCGAGATCCAGGAACAGCGCCCGGTAGTTGGTGTCGTAAAACAGAACCGCCGAGGTTCCGGCGAAACTGCCGGGAAGCCCCGCCCCCGTCTGCCACAGGCCCGCAAGCGTGGCCTCTGCCGCGATCCCCAGAGCCGCCCGATCAAGGACCACCCGGTCCACGCCGCTGGTGAAGTCAAGAAACAGATCTTCGGCGTCGCGGCTGATGATCTCGAAATGGTCGACGCCCGCCCCGCCGTGATAGACATCGCGGCCGGTGCCACCGGTCAGCCGGTCGTCGCCATCGCCACCGTCCAGACGGTCGCCGCCCGCACCGCCGCTCAGCGTGTCGTTGTTCGCGCCGCCCCAGAGGACATCGTCATTGTCCCCGCCCGCCAGCGTGTCCTGGCCGTCCTGACCATAGAGCCAGTCGTCGCCCGTCCCGCCGGTCAGGCTGTCCTGTCCCGTGCCGCCATCAAGGTTGTCCCCGCCGTCGCCGCCCTCCAGCACATCGTCGCCCTCTTGCCCGAAAAGGGCGTCGGTCTCGGACCCGCCGAACAGGCTGTCATTGCTGAATGAGCCATAAAGCCAGTCCACCCCCTGACCGCCGAAAAGCAGGTCTTCGCCGAAGCCCCCGTCCAAGTTGTCATCGCCGGCGTCGCCATAGATCAGATCATTGCCGTATGCGCCGAACAGGGCATCGGTGTCGGCCCCGCCTTCCAGCCGGTCGCCGTCGTCCCCGCCATACAGCCAGTCCACCCCATTACCGCCGTAAAGCACATCGTTGCCGGTCTCGCCCTGCAGGGCATCGCCGCCGTCTCCGCCCAGAAGGGTGTCGGCCCCCGCGCCGCCCCAAAGCGCATCCGTCTCGGACCCGCCATCAAGGCTGTCGTTGCCCGCGTCGCCATAAAGCCAGTCAACCCCGCCAAGCCCCAGAAGCGTGTCGTTCCCCGCCCCGGCCGCCAGCGTATTGTCCTGCGCGTTTCCGGTCCCGGTCGCGTTCGCAGCCGTCCGCAGGATCAGGATTTCCAGGTTCGCCGCAAGCACATAACTGGACAGCCCCGTATCCACGGTATCGGTTCCGGCCAGCGCCCCCTCGACCACCACGTCCAGGGCGCTGTCGACAAGGTAAAGATCGTTGCCAGGCCCGCCCTCCATCCGGTCGCCACCCGCCCCGCCGTCAAGCCGGTCATCCCCGTCACCGCCGAAAAGCGTGTCGTTCCCCGTGCCCCCATCCAGCCTGTCGGCATCCGCATCGCCATAAAGCAGGTCATTGCCATCCCCGCCCGTCAGGGTGTCATTGCCCAGCCCGCCCTCCAGCCGGTCATTGGCAAGGCCTCCGTCCAGCTGGTCGGTGCCGTCGCCGCCAAAGAGCGTGTCCAGCCCGTCGCCCCCCTGCAGCGTGTCGTTGCCCGCGCGGCCTTCCAGGCTGTCGTTGCCGAGACCCGCCACCAGCAGGTTCGCCAGGCCGTCACCTTGCAGCGTGTCCGCCCCCGCGCCGCCGACGATCCCCTCGATTCCGTCGAAGACATCGCCCAGCGCCTCGCCGGTCGACAGCGAGGGTGTCGCCATGTCCACCCGCAGGCCCGGGCTGTCGGCGTAGGACGCAAGATCGAACCCCGCGCCCCCGGTCAGCATGTCCGACCCCGTGCCCCCTGCCAGCGTGTCGTCGCCGTCCCCGCCGTAGAGCAGATCGTTCCCGCCGCGGCCCGAAAGCACGTCGTTGCCCGCCAGCCCGGACAACCGGTTCGCGCCCGCATCCGCCGCCAGCGTGTCGGCAAGGCCCGATCCCTCGACCCCCTCGATCCCGGTGAAGGCATCACCCAGCGCCTCGCCGGTGTTCAGCGCGGGGGTGACGAAATCCACCCAGACGCCGGCCGCCGACTCGGCATAGCTTACAATGTCGGTGCCTGCGCCGCCTTCCAGCCGGTCGACACCCTGTCCCCCCAGCAGAAGGTCGTCGCCATCCCCGCCGTAAAGCGTGTCATTCCCCGAACCGCCCGCCAGCGTGTCATTGCCCGCAAGGCCGGTCAGCGTGTCGTTGCCCGCCCCGCCGATGGCCAGGTCGGCCAGCGTGGAGCCGGAAAAAGTGTCGGCGAAGGCGCTGAGGATGAACCCCTCGATCCCGACGAAGATGTCGCCCAGCGCATCGCCCGTGTTCAGGCTTGCGGTGACAAGATCGACCCGGATCGCGACGGCAGAGGTGTCGTAGCTTGCGAAGTCGCTGCCGGCGCCGCCGTCCAGCCGGTCCGACCCCTCGCCGCCGACCAGGGTATCGCCGCCGTCGCCGCCATACAGGCTGTCGACCCCGGCCCGCCCGTCCAGCCGGTCGTTTCCCTCCAGCGCCAGGAAGGTGTTGGCCTGCGCATCGCCCGCCAGCGTGTCGTTGTAGCCGGTGCCGTCCAGGTCCTCGATGCCGACATAGCTGTCGCCCGCCGCCTCGCCGCCGTTGCCGCCCGGGCTGGCCAGGTCGGCCACAACCCCGAAGAGCGACTCGCGATAGCTGGCCCGGTCGCGCCCGATGCCGCCGTCCAGCACATCCGCGCCGATCCCGCCCAGCAACGTGTCATTGCCGTTGCCACCGAACAAGCTGTCGTTGCCGCTGCTGCCCGAAAGACGGTCATTGCCATCCTGGCCCTCGATCCGGTTGCTGTCGGTGTTGCCGGTCAGCGTGTCCGAAAAAGCCGATCCGACCAGTCCCTCGATCGAGACATAGCTCTGGCCCGTGGCAAGGTTGGTGTTCTGGTTCGGGGCCTCGAGGCTGACCCGGATCCCTGCCGTGGCCCCGGTCAGCAGGATCGTGTCGAACCCCGCGCCGCCGTCGATCGTGTCGGCCCCGGACGAGACAAGGAACAGGTCGTCGCCGGGCCCGCCGGTCAGCACGTCGATCTGGTTGGTGCCGTAGATCAGGTTCGCCGGCTGGGGCGGGGCGGGAAGGGCGTGCCAGAGCGCGATGAAATCGCCCAGTTGGAATATGCCTGGGACCAACGGCACCGCGTTCGGCGTCACCAGCTCCAGCATTTCTTCGCCCCAGGCGATCAGGGCACCGGTGGCCGTGGCGGTGATGGTCAGCGCGGCCAGCGAATAGATCGGCCCCCAGGCCGAAATGTCGATCCGGTCGATGCCAACCTGGTAGTCCTCGATCCGGTCGCTCACGCCATCTGCGGCCAGCACGAACAGGTCGATCCCCGCCCCGCCCGACAACCTGTCCGACCCGGCCCCGTCCGACAGGATGTCGTTGCCGAGACCGCCGAGGATCTGCTCGTCGCCGTCGCCGCCAAGGATCATGTCCGCCTGCGCCGTCCCGGTCAGCGTGGCCGGCTCGAAGCCGCCGGTCTGGATCGGCGCCAGCGGTCCGGGGTCGATCTGCAGCCGGATGATCCCGGTGCCTTCGGTGGCGACGAAGACCTCGATCACGCCATTGACGACGCGCGTCGTCATCGCGGTGATGTTGTCCAGCCCGATGCCGGTGTCGTTCAGAAGCTGACCGACGGCAAGCAGCCTGCCCTCCGGGGTCAGGGTCATCACCGTCAGACCGTCATCTCCGCCCCCGGCGATGACGAAGACCCGGTCGCCCAGCTGAGCGACCGCCACCGCCTGCACACCCGCGAATCTGGTGTCGAGCGTGTCGATCACATGGTCGGCCACCTGCATCGTCCCGTCGGCGGCCAGCCGGACCACGCTGATCGAAGAGGAATTGGTCGAGGCCAGGATCAGGAAGGTCGAGCCCGCCACTTCCACCGCCTTGACCGCCGCAGGATCGTTGATGCCCAGCCCCTGCGGTGCGCCGATCATCACCGGACTGCCCAGCGTCCCGTTTGCCGCGACCGGGAAGGCGCGCATGACATCCGCCTCCAGCGACAGACTGATCATGAACCGCTGCCCGGCGACGGTGACCGGCATCAGCGTGGTGATGTCGACACCGGTGTACGGTCCGTCCAGAACCTTCGAGCCGACCAGCGCCATCGTTCCGTTCGCCGCGATCGAATAGGTGTTGATCGTGCTTTCACCCATCCGCGCGGCGTAGAAATAGCTGACACCCCCGATCTGCAGGATGGCCTGCGCCGCGATCGCCCCGGAGAGGCTGCCGGGCAACTGGACGGGTGCGTTCAGCGCGCCGGTCCCGGTGATGGCAAAGGCATTGACCCCGGCCTGGTTGGCCCCCGTCACGATCAGGTGGGTCGCGCCGTTGATGACCACGGTTTCCAGCGTCGCCTCGGCGGGCAGCGCCATGCCGGGGGCGATGCTCTCCTGGTCGATCAGCGTCATCGGACCGCCGACGTCCAGGGCCAGCACACCGCCGCCGGCACGGGTCGCCGTGTACAGAAGCGTCTTGCCGCCCTGCACCACCAGTTCGAGATCGCCAATGCCCGACACCATGTTCAGCGGCGCAGCCGTGAACGTCTCCAGCACCAGAAAGCTGATCACTTCCGGCCCCACACACCCAATTACCCAAGCGTGAGGGTGCCCCCGCAGACCCTAACGTCCGATGATCCGATCAGGGCGCAATCTGGGCGATTGGCCGGGATTTTCGACAAAGCTGTCGCAAACTCGCCCGCGCGGCTTCAGCGCCCGACACCGACATAGGCGACAAAACCCGCCTCGCGCACTTCTGCCGGGTCATAGATGTTGCGCAGATCGGCCATCTGCGGCGTTGCCATCCTGCGGGCAAGCTTGGCCAGATCGAGGCCACGGAACTCGTTCCATTCGGTCAGCAAGACCACCAGATCGGCATCATTTGCCGCCTGATAGGGGTTGTCGACCCATTTTACCCCGGGCAGCAGCGCCTCGCCTTCGTGCCTGCCCTGCGGATCGCTGACCCGCACCCTCGCTCCGGCACCGACCAGCGCCGGGACAATGGTCAGCGACGGTGCCTCGCGCATGTCGTCGGTGTTGGGCTTGAAGGTCACGCCCAGGACTGCCACCGTCTTGTCGCGCAGGCTGCCGCCGCACAGATCGACGATCTTTTCGATCATCCGCCGCTTCACTTCCTCATTCACCTTGATCACCGTCTCGACGATCTGCATCGGCGCGGCATGATCCTGGCCGATCCGGGCCAAGGCCTTGGTGTCTTTCGGAAAACAGCTGCCGCCATAGCCTGGCCCCGCATGCAGGAACTTGTCGCCGATGCGCCCGTCCATACCGATTCCCCTGGCGACGGTCTTCACGTCCGCCCCGACCTTCTCGCACAGGGCGGCGATCTCGTTGATGAAGGTGATCTTGGTGGCCAGAAACGCGTTCGCCGCATATTTGATCAGCTCCGCGCTTTCCAGCCCGGTATAGACCATCGGAAACTCGCGCAGGCTGAGAGGGCGGTACAATTCGGCCATCACCTTGCGCGCCCGCGCCGTCTCGGCCCCGACAACCACCCGGTCCGGGCGCATGAAGTCATCAATTGCCGCCCCTTCACGCAGGAACTCCGGGTTCGAGGCGACATCGAAGGCCGCCTTCGGATTGGCCTCGCGCAGCACCTCGGCCACCTTGCGGTTCGTGCCCACCGGCACGGTGGATTTCGTGACCACCACGGCATAGCCGGTCAGCGCCTGGCCGATTTCCGCTGCCGCCGCCATCACGAAGGTCAGGTCGGCATGCCCGTCGCCGCGCCGGGTCGGCGTGCCGACCGCGATGAACACCGCCTCGGCCCCGTCCACCGACGCGGCCAGATCGGTCGTGTAGGACAGCCGCCCTGCCGCGGTGTTCTTGGCAATCAGCGCCTCCAGCCCCGGCTCGAAGATCGGCACTTCCCCCCGGTTCAGCCGCTCGATCTTGCCTGCGTCCCGGTCGACGCAGATCACGTCATGGCCGAAGTCGGAAAAGCAGGCCCCCGAGACCAGCCCCACATATCCCGTCCCGATCATTGCGATGCGCATCGTGCCGCCCCAAAGAAACCACGGGCCTCTCTAGGCAGGTCCGGATGACCTGTCAAACGGCGCTTCCCTGCCCCGCCGGGGCAAAAGCCGCGGGGCCGACCCTTTCGGACCGGCCCCGTGTTCATCTGCCGCGCGTTCATCTGCCGCGCGTTCATCTGCCGCGCGTTCATCGGCCGCGCGCCCGCGGGCCGGGCGCAGCCCTCAGGCCCGCTCGGGCTTCGGGAACCGGGCCTTGACCTCGACCACGGCGGTCAGCCAGTCCGCCTTCGTGACCTCGCCGCGCTGCCAGCGGAAGAAAAGCGGATCCGCCTCGGCGGCAAGGGCTGCGCGCACCGCCACGTCCCGCACCGCCACGGCTTCCTGATGATCGGCCTCGCGCTGCAGCGCCGCCGCTTCGCGAGACGGCCCGGCATCCGCGACCGGGCCGCGCGCCACCCATTTGCCTTTCGCAGTGCGGCGGTGTCTGGCCAGAAACTCGACCGTCAGCCCGTCGACCGGCTCGCTGCCGTCGCGCGGGTCGCTGCCGATCCAGCCGGGGATGCCGTCTTCGGTGAACAGAACGTGCAGGGTCATGTCAGTAGTCGCTTTCAATGTAAATGCCCATGGTCGCGAACCCGATCACCGAGGACGTGCCCCCCACACTCATATAGCTGTAGGGGGTCAGCAGCGTCGATGTCGTCGGCAGGTCCGTGGTGATCGTCCCCGTCGCCACCGCGCCCGAGACCAGATTTGTCACCTCGTAATTCAGAACCGACGTGGTTCCCGGCGGCGAGAACAACGCGATCTCGTAGACCGAGGTCAGATCGGCGTTCGGCTTCGGAAAGCCTGCGCCAAGGTCGATCTTCGTTGCCGTGCCGCTTCCGTCATTGTGCATGAACTGGATGTTGGCATCGCCGTTGTCGTAGCCCATGCCGCACATGCTGGTGATGCTTGACGGGTTCACGTCCGTCGGTGCGGCAATAGAGTTGCGCATCCCCACGAAGGCCCGATGCGTCGCCGTCGCCACCCCCGTCGCCGGACCCCAGCGCCAGACCAGGTGGAACCCGCCCAGGCCCGCCGCAGTCCCGCCAAGTGTCCATTGCAGCGCATTGCCACGGACACCCGCAACCGCGGTCGTTGCTGCCGTGGTCACCCGCCAGGACCGTCTGCGCATGTAGGTGTGCAGGTTCGTCGTGGCCACGTTCTCGGTTGTCGCGGTTCCGACCGCATTGACCACCAGACCGACCTGACTGTCGGCCCCGCCGTTCCCGCCAGGCAGGAAAAGACCGATCTTGTTGCGCCCGAAATGCGGTTGCAACGAACTGTCCAGCCCGCTTGGCCCAATGAAGGCTGGCATCATCCGCCCGCCGACCTTGCGACCGAACAGCTTCAGCCCGTCCGCTGCCGGGGTCGCCGGGGTCGCGATCAGTGGCAGGCGCAACTGCCCGCCCTCGATCTCGACATCCGCCGCACCGCCGAAGACGCCCGCGTTGTTGAACTGAATCTCGCCGGACCCGCCGCCGGGGCTGCCGCCCCCGCCGCCTCCCGGGGCGGCCCAGGTTCCGTCCGCCCGCAGGAAGTTGGCCGTGCCGCCGCCCGAGGCCGGAGCCAGCCCCTTCGCCGCCGTCCCGAACACATCCAGAAGCGCCGTCGCCTGCGTGCCCGTCAGGTCCTCAGGCGCGCCCGTGCCCGCCGTCGCCCGCCCTTTCAGGGTCGCCGTCGCCATCGTCGCCAGCTTCGCGTTGGTCAGGGTACCGGTCGCCACCTGGGCGTCCACCACCTGCGCCGCGACGATGTTGCCCGCCACCCGCCCGACAACCGTGTTCGCGCCCACCGCCAGATCGCCGGGGTCCGCCGTCGCCGCTGTCGCATTGGCCTTGATCGTGTTCGCCGCCATGTCGGCCGCCTTGGCGTTCGTCACCGCGTTGTTGGCGATGGTCGTCGCCCCGTCGCCGACCGAGGTCACGTCCCCCGAGTGGTTCGGGTGCGCATAATTGTTCGCGCCTGTCGCGATGCCGTCCAGCTTGCTCTTGTCCGCCGCCGCCATGAAGCCCGCGACCGATCCCGTCGCCACCGCGTGCAAGGCTCCGCCCGCCCGCGTGCCATGGCCAGTGTCGTCAAACCGCGCCGCAGGCAGCACCCCCGCCGTGAGATCCGCCGCCGAACCGCTGGTGGCGATCGCCGAAAGCCCGGTGATCGTGGCCGCGCCTTGCGTTCCGGTATGCGTCGCCCGGTCGCGCAGGGCCGCATCCGAGGCATTCGCCGTCGCCCCGTCCGCCACATTCAGGATGCCGCGCGCCTGCGCCGGCGTCAGCACTTCGGGCGCACCCGTTCCTGCCGTGTCGCGACCGAGCAGACTGTCCGTCGCGACATCGGCCAGCATGCCCAGCGACACCGCCCCGGCGTCGATGGACCAGACCGCGCCGCCGCCCGACACCGTGATGTCGCCCTTGTCGCCGTCGGTGACACCGCCAGCGCCGCCGACCGCCAGCGTCACCCCCGCGCTGCGCACCTTCACTTCGCCCGTCGCGGTGTTCAACCACAGCGTCCCGTCGGGCGGAGCGCCCGGATCAGCCGCCTGTCCCCCCAGATGCAACGGCTGCGGCAAAAGCAGCTCGCCCGTCTCCGCAGCGACCTCCAGCGCGGTGAAGAAGGCCGAACCGTCCGGGCTGACCTTGACGGAAAAGTCATCGGACCCCGCCGTGCCCATCTCGGCGCGGCCAGAGAACCCGGTCTGGAACAACAGGCTCGCCGTATCGCCCGTCACCGCCTTGTTCAACTTCAGCTGATGCCCCGATCCGGCGTGGTTCAGCAAGGTGGCGGGGGACGACACCGTCAGCCGGTTCGTCGCATCCGCCGTCGCCGACACCCCCAGCCGCCCCACCGTGAACGGCCCGTCCGACAGCGCGATCCAGGTCAGCCCGTTGTAAAAGGCCATCTGGCTTTCCGCCATCACATAGGCCTGCCAGCCCGGCAGCGCAGCCGTGAACTGCCACCCGGCTTCGGTGAACAGCGCGATCCGCCCCGCCTGGCCCACCCACGGCCCCGCCGCCCCCGCTGCCACGATATGCCGGTCGCCGATCGACGGCAGCGGCGGAGGCACCGTGAGCGTCCGGTCGATCACCGCCAGCTGGACGATCAGGTCCAGCGCCACCAGCGCCTCGTTGTGGGTCACATGTTTCTGCGCCTGCGCCGGAAGGATCAGGGGCAGCGACAGGATCGTCGTATCGTCGGGCATCAGAAACCTCCGGAGATCGCCTTGGCCCGCGACCCTAGGAAAGCTTCGTTCACAGCGGCTGAGCGCACCGCGCGGAACGACCGGACCAGACGCAACACCGGCTGAGCCGCCCCGCAGCAGATCGCGCCACGACCCGAGCCCCACCCCTTGCCCATTTCCCAACTACTCCCGCCGCAGGCAGCCGCCCCGCGCATCGGCCCGGCGGATGGGCGATCCGCCCGCCGCCCGATCAGGGCTCCGGCTGCGGCGGAATGCGCCCCCGGCGGGCCTCGGCCCAGGTGTTCAGGCTGACCGCCCCCACGATCAGCGCCCCCCCCAGGATCACGAACCCGTCCACCGCCTCGCCGAACACCAGCGCGCCCAGAAGCGTAGCCCACAGGATCTGCAGGAACGTCACCGGCTGCGTGACCGCCAGGGGCGCGGCCCGGAACGCCCGCGTCATCGTGTAATGCCCCAGCGTCGCCAGGCCTGCCACCCCTGCCAGCCAGGCCAGCTGCACCCCCGTCACCGGCTCCCAGACCCACCAGGCCATCGGCGCAAGACCCAAGGACACGGTCACCGACAGTACGCCCACCACCACACTCGCCGGGGCCATTCCGCTCAGACGTTTCGCGAAGATGTAGCTCACCGCAAAAAACAGCGTCGCGACCAACTGCGACAGATGCCCCAGGCTCACCTCCCGCAGCCCCGGCCGCAGCACCACCAGCGCGCCGACCAGGGCGACGGCAACCGACAGCACCCGCCCCCGGCCCCGCCCCTCGCCCAGAACCAGAAGATCACCGCCGCGACATGCAAGGCCCCCCGCCACAGGAACAGCGGCCAGATGCCCGCTGGCAAGGCGACCCTGCGCATCGCCCACACCGCCGGGGCCAGGAAGACAAGGCCAAAGGCAAAGCGGATGAAGGCCGACTGCGCCGCCGGCAGCTCCGTCCCCAGGTGCCGCACGATGCCATTCACGCCCACAAAGGCCAGCGTGGTCGTCAGCATCCACAGAACGCCCTCCACCGGGCGGCCCAGATCGCCCGATGCTTGTCCCGCCTGTGCCATCCGCCGCGTCCCGCCCTGCCGTCACCACCACGTCCCCGGCGACCCTAACCTCTTCCCGGCGCAGGGGAAAGCGACCGCCACGCCAAACGACTATGTCGGAACCCGAGACTGTAGTATCCTTGCACGAAAGGGTGACGAGGGACGCCGCCATGACCCCGATTTCCCGTCGCGCAACGCTCCGGCTCGGCGGCGGTGCCCTGGCGGCACTGGCCCTGCCCGGCTGCGCGGGCCCGGGGCCGCCCTATCCCGTCACCCCTGTCACCGACGTGCTTCTGGACGCGCACAGCCATCTCTTCAATGGCCAGGACCTGCCGGTCACCAAATTCATCACGCAGGTCGTCCTGGGCGGCACTTCCGGCGGCCGCTGCGAGCTTCCCGCCACCGCAGGCAAACGGCAAAACATCGAGGACCCGACCCTTTTCGAACGCCTCGTCGAACTCATGGTCGACTGGCTTCTGCAAGGCACGCCCACCGCCGCCGTCGAACGCGACCGCCTGCAGCGCGACCGGATCACCACCGTCGCCTCCGAAACCGCGCGCGTCACCCGGGTGACCAGAAAGAAACTCGCCGCCTTCCTCGATACCCCCGCCATCGGCGCCTTGCGCGATACGGACACCCACCTGCGCCAGGCGCTTCTGGACGAGGTGCGGACCTCTGCCCGCAATGGCAACCTCACCCCGCGCTCCGCCCGGCAAGCGGCCGCCGACATTCTCCGTTCCTCCGGCCGCTTCGGCACCTTTCTGCGCTGGATCGGCCTCTTCTTCCGCTCGCGCCAGAGCCTCGCGCAGGAACTGGTCACCGCCAGCCGGTCCTGGGGCCGCGAGCCCCTGATGCTCGTTCCCCTGATGGTCGATTATGCCCATTGGCTGGGCGAGACGACCAGGGACTGCTCCTCCTTCTACGACCAGATCGAGGTCTGGGGCGCCCTGTCCAGACGCTCGCCGATCCCGGTCCACGGCATGGTGCCCTTCGATCCGCTGCGATCGGTCTTCTGGACCACCGGTCGCCGCACCCGGTTCCCGGAGACGACCGAATTCGACCCCCTCGACCTCGCCGAACGGGCGCTGGGCGACCACGGCTTTCTCGGCCTCAAGCTCTATCCGCCGATGGGCTTCAGCGCGACCGGCAACCTCGCCGCCGACAGCGCCTACCGGCCCGAGATCATCCGTGCCCTCGGCCTGCCGCAGAACCGGCTCGGGGCGGAACTCGACCGCGCCATGGCCCGCGCCTTCGACTTCTGCGTCCAGAGGGACGCTCCGATGATCGCGCATGCCAACAATTCCGTCGCCTCCGGCTCAGGCTACGGAAGGCGGGCCGAACCGCGATACTGGATCGACGCGCTCCGGCGCTGGCCGACGCTCCGCCTCTGCCTCGCGCATGGCGGCGGCTTCTGCTGGCGGCAGACCGGCGCTGCCTCCGGCGCGGCAGAAGACCGGGCCAGCTGGGAATGGGCCATCGGCGCTTATGTGCGCGGCGCCCCCGCATCGCACCTCTACATGGACATCAGCTATTTCTCCGACGTGATGGGCCAGAAAGACCGCCTCGACTGGATCAGCCGGCAACTCCGCGACTGGATCGCCACCTGCGACCCCGAGGCCCGCCATCTCGTCTTCGGCACCGACTGGGTCATGCTCGGCCGGGAACCGGGATACGAACGCTATGGCCTCACTGTCCAGGCCTTCCTGACCGATCGCATCGGCCTGAGCGCCGACCAGCT
>NCDY01000030.1 GCA_002280405.1 Rhodobacterales bacterium 32-66-9
TCAACGCCAGCCGGACCATGTTCAGCCCGGTCAGCACCAGCAACCCTTGCGTCCAGCGGCGGAAAGGCCCCTGTCCCAACCGGTCCTGCACCCGGTAGCCGATGAACAACCCGACCAGCGCCGGGACCGACAGCGCCGCCGAAAAGCCCAGCGTTTCCGCGTTGGCCAGCCCGGTCACCAGATGCGACACCAACAGCGCTATCGCTCCGATCAGGAACACCACCCCCTGCGCCCGGATCATCTGCAGCTTGTCCGCCCCGGTGGACAGCAGGAACACCAGCAAGGGCGGCCCCCAGATGCCCGACACCCCGCCGTAAAGCCCGCCAATCACCCCCAGCCCCCATTCCGCGCGGTCGCGGTGGTGCAGCTGGATCGCCAGGCTGCGGCCCATCAGTTGCAAGCCTGCGAAGATCGTGATCGGCACCCCCAGCATCAGCAGGTATCCCGTGCGCGGGATCGCATCCGCGAACGGGGCCGAGACCGCGATGAAGACCACCGTCGCCACCAGAAACCGCCGGTAGGTTCGTGCCGTTTCGACCGCCGGTCCGACCCCTTGCCGGAACGCCTGGCTCAGGTTGGTGAACAGTGTCGGCAGGATCAGTCCGGCCAGCGCCAGATCCTGCGGCAGGAACACCGCGAAGGCTGACACCAGGATCAGCGGCATCGCGAACCCGACCGCGCCTTTGACAAAGCCCGCAAACAGCGTGATCGCCAGAGCGGCCGCGAACGCCTGGGGCGACAGTCCGGCTAGGAAAAAATCGGCCATGGCTTGTCCTTTTCGAACTGTCTGCCGCAAGGTCGCGCCCGCGGAAAGCGGGATTTTGTCGTGGATCGAACATCCCGGCTTGCCAGGCCCGTCTGACACGCCGTCGAGGCGTGCGCTGGAGCGCACCTTCCGCCAACCTCTGCGACATTTTAGGTCGCAAGGATAGCCTCTGGCGAAATCTTGTTGCTCTGCACTTGCGAGGGCGCTACATCTTCGCAGGTGCAGAATCTTGCAGGAAAACCCCGATGCCGCATGACGGACAGGCCATGCCCGACACCCCGATCCTGCCCGATCTTCCAGCCCTGACCGCCGCCGCCCTCCCCGAGGTCGAGGCGCTGTTCACCACCGCCCGCGACCGGCTGAAGGACAAGGTGACCCGCGACGGCCGCCTGTCCGCCCCGGCACTGGAGGCGCGCCAGTTCCAGGCCCATGCGCTGGCCTGGCTTGCCACCTATGTCGAGGCGCTGCGCCAGTTGCGGGCCTGGTCCTCCCGCCTGACCGAAGCCGGCCAATTCGGCCCGATGGAACGGCTGATCCTGCAGATCGGTTTCGGCGAATACCTCAACCAGATCGCTGGCGGCCTGCCGATGAGCCAGGGCGAGATCGCCCGCCTGTCGGACCTCGGTCAGACCTGGACCCCCGGCCCTGCCGCCGCAAGCCTCATCGCCCAAGGCAACACCCCCGACGCCCGCGACGCGCTGGTCCGGCTGATGCAGGACAACCATGGCCGCGCCACCTTTGGCGCGACCGGCCTTGACGCCGAACTGGAGATGATCCGCGACCAGTTCCGCCGCTATGCCGACGAAAAGATCATCCCCCGGGCGCAAGGCTGGCACCTGAAGGACGCGTTGATCCCGATGGAGGTGATCACCGACCTCGCCGGAATGGGCGTCTTCGGCCTGACCATCCCCGAGGAATACGGCGGTTTCGGCCTGTCGAAAGCCTCGATGGTCGTCGTCTCGGAAGAGCTGTCGCGCGGCTACATCGGCGTTGGATCCCTCGGCACCCGGACCGAGATCGCGGCCGAGCTGATCCTCTGCGGCGGCACCGACGCCCAGAAACGGAAATGGCTCCCCGGCCTCGCCTCGGGCGAGATCCTCCCCACCGCCGTCTTCACCGAACCGAACACCGGCTCCGACCTCGGCTCCTTGCGCACCCGCGCCCGCCGCAAGGGTAACGACTGGGAGATCACCGGCAACAAGACCTGGATCACCCACGCCGCCCGCACCCATGTGATGACCGTCCTCGCCCGCAGCGTGGAAGGCACTTCCGACTATCGCGGCCTGTCTATGTTCCTTGCGGAAAAGACCCCGGGCACCGACGAGACGCCCTTCGTCGACCAGGGCCTGTCGGGTGGCGAGATCGAGGTGCTCGGCTACCGCGGCATGAAGGAATACACCGTCAACTTCGACGGCTTTGCCGTGCGGGGCGAGAACCTGCTGGGCGCCGTCGAGGGTCAGGGCTTCAAGCAGCTCATGCAGACGTTCGAATCCGCCCGCATCCAGACCGGAGCCCGCGCCATCGGCGTCGCACAATCCGCCCTGGAAACCGGATTGCAATACGCCCTCGACCGCCAGCAGTTCGGCAAGCCCCTGATCGCCTTCCCCCGCATCGCCGGAAAGCTGGCGATGATGGCGGTCGAGATCATGATCGCCCGCCAGCTGACCTATTTCAGCGCCTGGCAGAAGGACCACGGCCAGCGCTGCGACCTCGAGGCGGGGATGGCCAAGCTCCTCGGCGCCCGCGTCGCCTGGGCCGCCGCCGACAACGCGCTGCAGATCCACGGCGGCAACGGCTTCGCGCTGGAGTATCGCATCTCCCGCATCCTCTGCGACGCGCGCATCCTGAACATCTTCGAGGGAGCGGCCGAAATTCAAGCCACGGTGATCGCCCGGCGTCTTCTGGAGTGACCGCTTGATTTCACGCCCACCGCCTCTAAACCTTTGCCCACTGCATTCGAGGGATGGGCATGGACGTTGTGCTTCTGACCGGGGTCTCCGGCTTCATCGCAAAGCACATCGCGCTGAAACTGCTGAATGCGGGCTACACCGTCCGGGGCACCCTGCGCAGGCTGGACCGCGCCGCAGAGATCCATGCCGCGCTGCAGCCCTACCTCACCGAAACCGCAGGGCAACTCGGGCTCGTGCAGGCCGATCTTGAATCCGATACGGGCTGGTCTCAGGCGATGGGCGGCGTCACGGCCCTGGTCCACACCGCCTCGCCCTTTCCCATCGCCCAGCCGAAGGATCCGGCCACCGTGATCCGCCCGGCAGTCGAAGGCACCGAGCGTGTGCTGAAGGCCGCCGCCGCCGCAGGGGTGTCGCGGGTGGTGCTGACCTCCTCCAGCGTCGCCGTCCTGAACGAGCACAAGCCCGACACGCTGCAGGACGAAGCCGACTGGTGCGACATCCACCTGCCCGGCACCACGCCCTATGCCAAGTCGAAAACCCTCGCCGAACGCGCGGCGTGGGAGATCGCCAAGGCGCGCGGGCTCAGGCTGACCACGATCAACCCGGGCCTCGTCCTTGGCCCGCCGCTTGACGAACACTATGGCTCTTCGCTTGGCCTCGTCGAACGCTTCATGAAGGGCGGCGTCCCGATGCTGCCGCCGATGGGCCTGCCGATCGTCGATGTCCGCGACGTGGCCGAGATGCACCTGCGCGCGCTCCAGCGCCCCGAAACCGAGGGGCGGCGCTATATCGCGGCAGCCGGCTCGATGGCCTTCGTCGACATGGGCCGCACGCTCAAGGCCGCCTATCCCG
Organism: Rhodobacterales bacterium 32-66-9; assembly: GCA_002280405.1. Lineage (GTDB taxonomy): Bacteria > Pseudomonadota > Alphaproteobacteria > Rhodobacterales > Rhodobacteraceae > Tabrizicola. The sequence goes on from NCDY01000030.1 coordinate 3,529, forward strand.
GCCGCCGGATCCCGACCCGCGAGGCCCCGAAGGCGCTGGTCCGGTTCCTTGCGGTCTTCGACCCGTCGATCAAGTCGATCCTGCCCAAGCTCGGCCATCTGGAGCGGGTGTCGAACGCCCGTGCGGTCAGCGAGATGGGGATGGAATTCATCGCGCCGAAAGCGGCCCTCCTGGCCTCGGCCGACTGGCTGGTGAAGCACGGCAAGGTCTGGACTTAAAGCGTGATGCGGAAAAGTGGACCCCGGTTTTCCGCGTCAAGCACGCGACCACCGGGAATCGAGATCGGGATGAGGTTTCCATCAAACATCCTCCAGATCTAGACCCGGCCCCGCGAAGGGCGCAGCACGCCCAGCCTGGGGTGCAGCCGTCCCGCCACCGCCCAGGACACCAGAAGGCCGGCCCCCGCCGCGACGAAGATCCCCGGCAAGGGCGCGACCCACAGCACCAGCCAGGCCGCCCCCGGGGTCAGGATCGACGACACATCGCGGAAACTGGAATAGACTGCCGACATCTCGGTCCGCTCGCTGGGCTTCACCGACATCAGGAACGGCAGGCCTCCGACCACATCCAGCATCACCAGGAAGATCGACGCCGCCATGGTCAGCGCCACCGTGGCCCAGGGCAGCACAGCCAGCAGCCCCGCCGCCAGGAACAGGATCCCGCAGAGTCCGAACGCGACCCGGACCGAGCGGCGGACCGACAGCCTGCGCCCGATCCGGTTGATCGCGGGCGCGGCGAACAGAAGCGCGTTGGTGATCGACAGCGCGATGCCGCCGACCTTGTCGCCAAGCCCCGCTTCGATGCTGAAGATCGGCAGATAGACGACGTAGACCCACCAGCCGCAGGACCGCATCACCGCAAACCACCAGCCCGCGATCAGCCTTGGCTGGCGGAAGAACCGACCCAGATACCCCAGGGGGTTCACCGCCGGACGCCTCGCACGCTGGATCTGCTTGCCGTTGCCCAGCCGCAGCACCCAGAAGACCACCAGCAGGGTCACCGCAAAGGCCCCTGCCAGAAGAAACGGTGCCGGCGCCCAACGGTCATTCAGCCAGACCCCGGTCAGGGGGCCGATCGCCCAGGGAGCGGCGGCATAGACCATCTGGGTCGACTGGCTGCGGCCCAGGTTCGCCCGGTCGACATAGTCCAGCACATAGGCATTGAAGCAGACGAATGTCGTCGCCGTCGCCATCGCGTTGCAGGCCAGTGACAGGGGCACCGACCACCAGGTCCCCAGAATCGCCAGCGCCATCCCGCACAGGTAAAGAAGGCACCCGCCGGTATAGGCCCAGCGCCGCGGGATCAGCCGCGTCGCCCAGGGCACCATCAGCCCCCAGATCAGCGCCACGATCCCCGCCAGGAAATAGACCAGCGAGGTCGCCTGCGCATCCTTGAGCGCGGCATAGACCGCCAGTGGCATCGCCGAGATCAGCGTGCCGCGAACCGCCGCCTCGAGACCGGCCAGAAGCGCGAAATGCTCGATGCGCGGGGTCGGGCTGTGGCGCAGCGCCAGCGGAATGTAACGGTTGACCATGACCGCCAGTTGGACGCCGCGGCCCCGGCCCCGTCTGTCACGCGGACGACATGTTCCGTCGCATCAGGCCGGGAGGGACAGAAGGTCAACCAGCCGGGACCGCGCCCCGGGCAGCGGTTTGTCATGCAGGACCGGGCGAAGGCCACGATCGAGGAAGAAGCCGGTCAGCTTCAGGCCTTCGACCACCGCCGCCGGGGTCAGGAACGCCGCGCCCGCGATCCCTGCAGGCAAGGGCAGCAACCGGTCCGCCCAGTCCCCGGCCGCCGCCATGGTCACGGCGCGCCCGGTCTTCGGGCTGACAAAGGCCAATCCCTCGACCGCCCCGGTCACCGCACAGGCCCGAAGATCCAGCCCGAAGCCCAGCTCTTCCAGAAGCCGCAGCTCCCACCGCAGATAGGCCGTGGTCCAACCCTCGGTCCCGAACCGGTCGAACAGCGCCAGCGTGTCCGGGTAAAGCCCCGGATGCGGCTCGCGCTCGGGCAGGGCCAGCCGCAACAGCGCACAGGCCGCCAGCAGCCCCGCCAAAGCCAGCCGGTCCGCCAGAAGATGCGCCCGGGACCGCAGGGGCTCCACCGTGAAGCTGCCGATGTGGTCATCCAGCCGCGCCCGCCACTCCAGCGCCAGCCCCGTTCCCGGCTGCAGGGTCGCCGCCATCCTGCGCGAGGCCCCCCCCCGCACCACCCCGGCATGACGGCCATGCGCCGCCGTCAGCACCTCGATGATCGCGGCACTTTCGCCATGCGTCCGCATGGACAGAAGGATGCCTTCGTCGCGCCAGTCCATGCCGGGACTATCCCGCGACGCAAGGCGGGGCGCAACTCAATCCGACAGCCCGTCTTCCGCCAACAGCGTCCGCCCCTGCCGGTCCTCCAGCTCGATCAGCCAAAGGTCCGGGTCACGCGCGCGCGCGCGCGTCAAAAGCGCGTCCACCTCCGCCTCCGGACCTTCCGCCAGAAGGATCCAGGCCCGGGCGCCCGTCATCAGGTCCGACCGCCGCTCGAACGCCCGCGCGGTCCCGTCCAGCAGCGCCACCTTGACCACCACCGCTCCCGCCTCGGCATCGCCTTTCGCGGTGACATAGGCGGGTATGTCCGCCAGACGCAGCCGCGTCAGATAGGCCGAGACCCAGACCCCCGCAGCCAGTCTTGCACTCATCCGGCTTGCCCATTTCCCAAATACTCCCGCCGGAGGCATGACCCCGCGGGCGCTTTCCGCTCAAGACCCGGATTTTTCGTGGACCAATCGTCCCCGTTCACACATCGCCGTCCCTGAAATCCAGCCCCATCTCGGAATAGCGTTCGGGCTCGTCCAGCCAGTTCGGCCTGACCTTGACCTGCAGGAACAGATGCACGGTCCGGCCGAGAAACTCGGATATGTCGGCCCGCGCCGCCTGGCCGATGGCCTTGATCGTCTCGCCCCGGTTGCCCAGCACGATCCCCTTGTGCCCGTCCCGCGCGACATAGACGATCTGGTCGATCCGCGTGGTGCCGTCGGGCTTGTCCTCCCACTTTTCCGTCTCGACGGTCAGCTGGTAGGGCAGTTCCTCGTGCAGGCGCAGCGTCAGCTTCTCGCGCGTCATTTCCGCCGCGATCATCCGCATCGGCAGATCGGCGATCTGGTCTTCCGGGTAGAACCAGGGCCCCTCCGGCAACTTGGCCGCCAGCCATTCCCGCAGGTCCGCCACCCCATAGCCCTTCTCCGCCGAGATCATGAAGGTCCTGGCAAACGGATAGGCCGAATTCGCCGCCTCGGCCAGCGCCAGCAGCGTCTCCGCCTTCACCCGGTCGATCTTGTTGATCGCCAGCGCCACCGGCTGCCCCTTCGGCATCTCGTCGGCCAGCCGGTCGATGATCAGCTTCACGCCTTCGGTCAGCCCGCGCTGCGCCTCGATCAGCAAGACGATGATATCGGCATCCGACGCCCCACCCCAGGCCGCCTTGACCATCGACCGGTCCAGCCGCCGCCGGGGCCGGAAGATGCCGGGCGTGTCGACGAAGACGATCTGGCTTTGCCCTTCCATGCAGACCCCCCGGATCCGCGTCCGCGTCGTCTGCACCTTGTGCGTGACGATGGAGACCTTCGCCCCGACCATCCGGTTCAGCAGCGTCGACTTCCCGGCATTCGGCTCGCCGATCAGAGCGACGAAGCCCGCGCGCGTGTCAACCATCCCCCGCCTCCATCCGCTCCAGCAGCATACGCGCCGCTGCCTGTTCCGCCACCCGCTTCGATCCAGCCGCTGCCTCGGCGCTTTCGCCGCTGGCCAGCACCACCCGCACCGTGAAGACCGGCGCGTGGTCGGGGCCCGACCGCCCGGTCTCCTCATAGACCGGCGGCGGCATCGCCCGCGCCTGCGCCCATTCCTGCAAGGCGGTCTTCGCATCCCGCGCATCCGGCTCCACCGCCGCGATCCGCCCGGCCCAGAGCCGCAGGACGAGCGCCCGCGCAGCCTCGAACCCTGCGTCCTGGTAGACGGCGGCGATCACCGCTTCCATTCGCCCAGCCCGACCTCGCGGGCGACATCGGCGCAGGTCTCCTTGCGCACCAGCGCGTTGAAGCGGGGCGCAAGCTGCCCCTCCCGCGCGGTCTCGTCGGCAAAGAGCAGCGCCTCGGCCATCACCAGTCCCAGCACCCGGTCACCCAGAAACTCCAGCCGCTGATTGTCGGGCCGCGTCGCCGAGCCGATGGAGGCATGCGTGACAGCGCGCACAAGAAGATCGGGCCTTCGGAACGAATACCCCAGTCGGCCCTGAAAGGCCAACAGGTCCGCCGCCAGCCTCACGCCATCTCTCTCACGCGCCCGCTCTCACTCAATCGCCTTGAAGAACCGGTCGGCACGCCAGGTCCAGACGTAGAACAGGCTCACCCGGTCCGCCCGGCCGATCAGATACCGTGCCGGCAGATACCCGACCCCGCCCACCGACTGCGGGAACCGGCTGTCGGTGGAATTGTCGCGGTTGTCGCCCATCACGAAGTAGTTGCCCGCGGGCACGGTGAAGACATCGGTGTTGTCCCCCGGCCCGTTGGTGTCGATGTTCAGCACATCATGCGCGCGGCCTTCCGGCAGGGTCTCGACAAAGCGGCTCTTCGTGCAGATGCCGCCCTCGCCGACCGCGCCATTCTCGCAGCGCGGGCGGTTGCGCATCGGGCCCTGCGGCTCATAGACCTCTTCGAAGACACCGTCCGCGACCTGCGGAGCCGCCACGCCGTTGATGTAAAGCACGCCATCCTTCATCTGGATCTTGTCGCCCGGCAGGCCGATCAACCGCTTGATGTAATCCGTCCCCGCCGTGGGATGGCGGAACACCACCACGTCGCCGCGCTGGGGCTCGGATCCAAGGAACCTTTCCGCGAACGGACAGAGACTGATCGTCGTGAACGGGATCTCGCAGGAATAGCGCGAATAACCGTAGGCCATCTTGTTCACGAACAGGAAGTCACCGATCAGAAGCGTGTCCTTCATCGATTCCGACGGGATCCAGAACGGCTGGAAGAACACCGACCGGAAACCGATGGCGATGACCAGGGCCCAGAAGACGGTTTTCAGTGTCTCGACGATGCCGCCTTCGGTCTTGTCCTTGGCCATGCTTTTCCTGCCTCGATGGTTTTGGCGCTTCATGCGCGCGGGGGTGGGGGGAGTCAAGCGCGCGCCGTCCCGCCAGGGACGATCGGACGCGCCTCGATCACGACGAAAGCCTGCGCCCAGGGGTGGTCGTCGGTCAGCGTGACATGGATCACCGCCTCGTGCCCGGCAGGCGTCATCGCGCGCAGCCGTTCCGCCGCCCAGCCTGTCACATGCATCACCGGCTGGCCCGACCGCAGGTTGGTCACCGCCATGTCGCGCCAACCGATCCCCATCCGCAACCCGGTGCCCAGCGCCTTGGAGCATGCCTCCTTGGCCGCCCAGCGTTTCGCATAGGTCGCAGCCACCGCCCGCACCCGGCTTTCGGCCTTGCGCTGCTCGATCTCGGTGAAGACGCGCGCCTTGAAGCGATCGCCGTGGCGGGTCAGCACCCCCTCGATCCGCTCGATGTTGGCAAGATCGGTGCCGATGCCGAGGATCATGCAGCCGTTCCGCGCGCAAGGTCCATGCGCCGCCGCATTTCCTCGATCGCAGGCCCAAGCCCGCGAAAAATCGCCTCGCCGACCAGGAAATGGCCGATGTTAAGTTCCGCCAGTTCCGGGATCGCCGCGATGGGTTCCACGTTTTCATAGGTCAGCCCGTGCCCGGCATGAACCTCCAGCCCGAGGCTTGCCGCAAGCTCCGCCCCGGCGCGCAGGGCATCAAGCTCGCGGTCCGCCAGCGCGATCTCGCCATCGGCCAGCAGGTCGGAATAAAGCCCGGTGTGCAGTTCCACCACCGCCGCACCGATCCCGGCACTTGCCTCGATCTGGCGCGGGTCATGGCTGATGAACATGCTGACGCGGGCTCCCGCCTCGCGCAGCGGAGCGATGAAATCCTTCAGCCGGTTCTGGTCCGAGGCGACGTCAAGCCCGCCCTCGGTCGTCCGCTCCTCGCGCTTTTCGGGGACAAGGCAGACGGCATGGGGGCGATGGCGCAACACGATGGCCTGCATTTCCGCCGTTGCCGCGCATTCGAAATTCAAGGGCACCGTCAGCGCCGCCATCAGCGCGTCGATGTCCGCGTCGCGGATGTGGCGGCGGTCCTCGCGCAGATGCGCGGTGATCCCGTCCGCCCCCGCCGTTTCCGCCAGCAGCGCCGCCCGCAACGGGTCGGGCCAGGCCGATCCGCGCGCGTTCCGCACGGTCGCGACATGGTCGATGTTCACCCCAAGCCGCAGCTTGGCCGTCGGGCGCAATGTCGTGGTCATTCCGGCCTCTTCCTCTTCGCGCCCAGTCTACGGACTTCCCGGCCTGTCGTCATCGGCCTCCTCGCCGCCCTTTTCGCCGCGCAGTTTCAGCTTGGCCGCCGCTTCGGCCAGCTTGGCCCGCATCCGCCCCCGCCGCTCCGCCCGGTCCTGGGCGCTTGCGGCACGGGCTTTCTGATAGGCCTCCACCAGCGGGATCGTCACATAGTAGGCGATCCCGCTGATCACCAGCGCCGGACCCAGCGCCCCGATGAAATAGGGCAGATAGATTTCGTTCCAGAACTGGATCAGCCCGTCCCAGCGCGTCGTTTCCGGACCGAAGACCGCAGTGACGTTGAACCACAGATCGCGGCCGGCCTGGGCAAAGGCATGGCCGACGTATTTTCCGTTCAGCGGTGCCTCGATCCCCATGATCCAGTGGCCCAGCGTCAAGGCCAGCACGGCAAAGAACGGCGTCGTCACCGGGTTGGTGTTGAAGGTCGCCAGCAGCGCCGCCAGCACGTTGCCCCGCACCAGCCGGGCCGCACCCCAGGCGGCCAGGAACTGCAGGCCCGGCAGGGGCAGAAAGCCGACCACCGATCCCGCGAACACGCCGCGCGCCACCCGGTGCGGCTGGTCTGGCAGGCGGCGCATCCGGTGGACCACATAGCGGATCGCCCGCTTGAAGCCGCCGCGCGGATAGACCTGCTCGCGCAGCCACGCGCTCCACGTCAACGGATCCCTACGCTTGAAGATCACCTGTCCTACGCCCTTCCGCGCTCTAAGCCTTGCGCCTGTTCTCGTGACCTAAGGCCGACGTGTCAAATCCCGATGACGCGAGATCTGGGCAACGTCCGTTTCCGCCTCGAGTGCCGTCATCACCAGATGCAAGTGTTCGACATCGCGAAGGTCCACGTCAATTATAAGGCGATAAAAGTCCGGTTTCCTGTCGGTGAACCGCAGGTCCGAGATGTTGGCCTTCTGCTCGCCGATCAGCGTGCAGATTCGCCCCAGCACGCCAGCGTCGTTCGAGATCGTCAGGTCGAGGCCGACCGTGAACACCGGCTTGTGCCGTCCCGAATGCCAGTGCAGGTCCACCCAGCGCGAGGTCTGGTCCTCGAATTCCTCCAGCGCGGGGCAGTCGATGGCATGGACCACCACGCCCTGCCCCCGGTAGGTGATGCCCACGATCCGCTCGCCCGGAACCGGCTGGCAGCAGGCCGCCCGCTTGAACGCCTGATCCGCCGTCAGCCCCGCGACCGGCCTGCCCGAGTCGACCTCCTCCGCCACCGCCTGAGCCAGTTCGGGATACAGCGTCTCGACCACCCGCCGCGCCGGCATCTCGGCACTGCCCAGCCGCGCCAGCAGGTCGTTCTCGTCCGCCAGCCCCAGCATCTTGGCCGCCGTCCGCAAGGCCTTGTCGCTGGCCTTCTTGCCGACATGGTCGAACGCCGCCCGCGCCAGTTCCTGCCCCAGCTTGACGAACCGCCCCCGGTCTTCCTCGCGCAAGCTGCGCCGGATCGCCGCCTTGGCGCGGCCCGTGGTCACGATGTCGATCCAGCTCGACTGCGGCCGCTGGCCTTCCGCCGTGATGATCTCGATCGACTGGCCGTTCTTCAGCCGCGTCCACAAGGGCACCCGGATCCCGTCGATCTTGGCCGAGACGCAGGAATTCCCGATCCGGGTGTGGATCGCATAGGCGAAATCCAGCGGCGTCGCCCCCCGCGGCATCTGGATCACGTCGCCCTTGGGCGTGAAGCAGAAGACCTGGTCGGAATACATCTCCAGCTTGACATGCTCCAGGAACTCGTCCGTATCGCCCTCGTCCAGCCGTTCGGTCAGACCCGCGATCCACTTCGCCGGATCGACCGCAAAAGGGTTGACCCCCCGCACGCCCTCGCGGTAGGACCAATGCGCCGCGACGCCGGCCTCGGCGACTTCATGCATCTCGCGCGTGCGGATCTGCACCTCGACCCGCTTGCCGTCCCGGCCACTGACCGTCGTGTGGATCGACCGATAGCCGTTGTTCTTCGGCTGGCTGATGTAATCCTTGAACCGCCCCGGCACCGCCCGCCATCTTTGGTGGATCACCCCCAGGATGCGGTAGCAATCCGCCACCGACGCGCAGATCACCCGGAAGCCGTAGATGTCCGAAAGCCGGCTGAACGCCAGGTCCTTCTCCTGCATCTTGCGCCAGATGCTGTAAGGCTTCTTCGCCCGCCCGAACACATCCGCGTCGATCCGGGCCTTTTCCAGCTCGTGCGTGATGTCGCCGCTGATCTGGTGGACCACATCCCCCGTCTCGCGCTGCAGGGTCAGGAACCGGCGCATGATCGAATTGCGCGCCTCGGGGTTCAGGACCTTGAAGGACAGATCCTCCAGTTCCTCGCGCATCCACTGCATGCCCATCCGCCCGGCCAAGGGGGCGAAGATCTCCATCGTCTCGCGCGCCTTCTGGGCCTGCTTTTCCGGGCTCATGCTGCGGATCGTGCGCATGTTGTGCAGCCGGTCCGCCAGCTTGACCAGGATCACCCGCAGGTCGCGGCTCATCGCCATGAACAGCTTGCGGAAATTCTCGGCCTGCTGGCTTTCGGTCGTTGGTGACCCCGTCCACCAGCTCGGCCACTTCCGCGCCGAACATCGCGGTCAGGTCGGCGTAGGTCGACCGCGTGTCCTCGATCGTGTCATGCAGCAGGGCGGTGACGATCGTCGCATCATCCAGCCGCTGCTCGGTCAGGATCGCGGCCACGGCGACGGGATGCGTGAAATAGGCCTCGCCCGACTTGCGCAGCTGCCCCTCATGCATCTTCATGCCATAGGCATAGGCTCGACGGATCAGGTCGGCATTGCTGCGCGGGTTGTAGTTGCGGACCAGGGCGATGAGGTCTTCGACGTCGATCATCACAGCCTCTTGACCGGGCCCACCACCGGGCCTGTCAGGCTCAGAACTCGCCCTGGGCTTCCATCAGCGCGCGGAGGAGCTTTTCCTCCGACATGTCGTCGACCATCGGACGATCCATCTCGCCACCCATCAGAAGCGCCATCTGGTCCTCTTCCGGCTCGTCGACCTCGATCTGGGTCTGATAGCTTTCGATCATCCGCTCGCGCAGCACTTCGGCCTGCTGCGCCTCATCCGCGATCTCGCGCAGGGCGACGACAGGGTTCTTGTCGTTGTCGCGGTCAACCGTCGCGGGCGAGCCCGCAGCGATTTCGCGCGCCCGATGGGCGGCCAGCATCACCAGCTCGAACCGGTTCGGAACCTTGTCAACGCAATCTTCGACCGTCACGCGGGCCATGGGATACTCCAATCGGGAGGCTGCACGGGAAGTCGCCTGTTTATGCCGCCCGTTCCAGCTTGACAAGCGGCAAAACGGTCAAATTCACAAGGGTTTCACCGCGTCGCGATCTGCGGCGGGCAGCGCCGCCAGCATCTCGCGCACCGTCAGCCCGGTGCGCGGATGCACCCAGTCCGGGGCCACATCGGCCAGAGGAACCAGCACGAAGGCACGGTCCTGCACGCGGGGATGCGGCAGGATCAGCAGCGCAGGTGCCGCCCGCGCCTGTGCCTCCGGGGCAAGATTTCGCCAGGCATCCTGCGTCGCCGCATCGGGCAAGACCGAATCGCCCAGCGCCAGAAGGTCCAGATCCAGCGTCCGCATGCCCCAGCGGAAGGTGCGCTTGCGCCCAAAGTCGGATTCGATCTTCTGCAGCCGCGCAAGAAGTGACGCAGGGTCAGCTTCCGCTCCGGCGTCCAGGACCGCCGCCGCATTCACATAGTCCGGGCCGGCACCCGCCGGAAAGCACGGCGTCGCATAAAACCGGCTAACCGCAAGCACCGAAAGGCCTTCTTCCGAAAGCGCCTTGACCGCCCGCCGCAACGTCGTTTCGGGTGGTTCGCCCGCGAATGGCAGGTTTGCGCCGAGTGCAACCAGTGCGTGCATCGATTTCACCGTCACGGGGAATTATTTCCTATACTTCACTTGTCCGAAACCGGCTTCGGCTGCTATTCACCACCTGTTGGCCGCGCGATTTTACATGTCGCCGTGCAGAAGACACGGCGTTCACGCTTCCGCGCGGCGACATTGAGGGGACCTTTAGATGTTTTACAAGGACGAACGGCTCGCGCTGTTCATTGATGGCTCGAACCTTTATGCGGCCGCGAAAGCCCTGGGTTTCGACATCGACTACAAGCTCTTGCGGATGGAGTTCATGCGGCGGGGCAAGCTCCTCCGCGCGTTCTACTACACCGCGCTTCTGGAAAACGACGACTACTCGCCGATCCGGCCGCTGGTGGACTGGCTGCACTACAACGGCTTCACGATGCGCACCAAGCCCGCCAAGGAATACACCGACAGCCAGGGAAGGCGGAAGGTGAAGGGCAACATGGATATCGAGCTGTGCGTCGATGCGATGGAGCTTGCCGCGCGGATCGACCATGTCGTGCTGTTTTCCGGCGACGGCGACTTCCGCCCGCTGGTGGAAAGCCTGCAGCGGCAGGGGGTTAGGGTGTCGGTGGTGTCGACCATCCGCAGCCAGCCGCCGATGATCGCCGACGAATTGCGCCGCCAGGCCGACAACTTCATCGAGCTCGACGAGCTGCGCGAAGTCATCGGCCGCCCGCCGCGCGAGCCGCGCCCGGTCGTGGGCGAAGAGGTGGCGGTCGAAGCGAAGTGATCCGTGCCGTGATCGCCGGGAGGCTGGGGAGCTTTCGGTGATCGCAGCATGATCGCGTTTGCAGGACTGTTCGTTGCGGCCTTCCTGGCCGCGACGCCGGTTCCGTTTCAGTCGGAACTGGTGTTCCTCGGCCTGCAGGCCGCGGGCTCGGGAGCGTTGTGGCTGGTTGTCGTCGCTTCGGTCGGCAACACGCTTGGGTCCTGCGTGACCTACGCTCTGGGTCGCTGGCTTGCGGACCGCCGCGATCACCGCTGGTTTCCGTTGACGCCTTCCCAGTTGATCCGCGCGGAAGGCTGGTGGAGCCGCTGGGGCATCTGGCTGCTGCTTCTGTCCTGGGCACCCGGCGGCGATGTGATCGTGGGCCTGTCGGGCGTGCTGCGGGTTCCGTTTCCGCTGTTTCTCCTTCTGGTGGCCATCGCCAAGACGGGCCGCTACATCACCCTGGCCTGGCTTGGCGCGGCGGCCTTCGGCGTCTAGCCATACCGCTCATCGCAACCCTCCGGGCCTCCTCGCCGAGGTCCGCTCCCGACGAGAAGCCGAAGGCGCGACGCCGGATGGTCACGGTTAACCGATCCTGAACGCCCACAACCAACCCCTTGAAATCGCTTGCCTCACAAAACTGTCCACGCGCGGCGCTGGACGCGCGCGCCCGAGCCGCGTAAACCTGTCCGGACCTCTGCCGGAACCCGCCCGATGCCCGACCTCGCGCCACTCACCCTCTACCTCGCCGCCCCCCGCGGCTTCTGCGCGGGCGTGGACCGCGCCATCAAGATCGTCGAGATGGCCCTGCAGAAATGGGGCGCCCCGGTCTACGTCCGCCACGAGATCGTCCACAACAAGTTCGTCGTCGACGCCCTGAAAGCCCAGGGGGCCGTCTTCGTCGAGGACCTCGACGACTGCCCCACCGACCGCCCCGTCGTCTTCTCCGCCCACGGCGTGCCGAAGTCCGTCCCGGCCGAGGCCGCCCGGCGGAACATGATCGCCGTCGACGCGACCTGCCCCCTTGTCACCAAGGTCCACACCGAAGCCGCTCGCCACCATGAGGCCGGCACCCAGATGATCTACATCGGCCACGAAGGCCACCCCGAGACGGTCGGCACCATGGGCCAGCTTCCCGAAGGCGAGGTCCTCCTGGTCGAAACCGTCGCCGACGTCGCCAGCCTCACAGTCCGCGACCCGGCAAAGCTCGCCTTCATCACGCAGACCACCCTCTCCGTCGATGACACCGCCGAGATCGCCGTGGCCCTCAAGGCCCGCTTTCCCCTGATCCACGCCCCCGCTCACGACGACATCTGCTACGCGACCACCAACCGCCAGGCCGCCGTGAAGGCCGTCGCCCCGAAGATCGACGCCCTCCTCGTCATCGGCGCCCCGAACTCCTCGAACTCCAAGCGCCTGGTCGAGGTCGGCACGGCGGCGGGCTGCCCCTATTCGATGCTGATCCAGCGCGCGACCGACATCGACTGGCGCGCCCTCGCCGGATCGAAGGCTATCGGCCTGACCGCCGGGGCCAGCGCCCCCGAAGTGCTGGTCAACGAAGTCATCGACGCCTTCCGCGCCCGATACTCCCTCACCGTGGATCTTGTGGAAACCGCCGTCGAGAACATCGAATTCAGGGTCCCCCGCATCCTGCGCGAACCAGCGTGACCGGCTGGGTCGGATTTGCCCCCCGGATCGAACCGCTGTCTTCGGACCGCGCAACCTGCACCCTCCCGCGCCTGTCCAGTGCGGGTCTTCCTGCGGGCCGGTTCCGGTCTTCTTGCCGAGGGATCGGCAAGGCCCCGGGCGCGCCGGTGCGGTGCGTGCAGCTTGAGCGGCGCGGGCCGCCCTGCCGGATCGCCCCCGCACCCGCCGACGCCGGCCGCCGCAAACGCATCGCGCGCCCTGTTGCTTTGCCTGGCCGAACGCCCGGGCTGGCCTTGGCCGGGCCCGCAGGCTAGATCAGGCGGATGACCGATGATGCCCGCATCCCCCGCCCTGCCCTGATCCTCGGCCTTGCCGGGCTGATCCCCTTCCTCTGGTCCGCCGTCACCTTCCTGTCGCCCGGCCTTGCGACCTCGGCCGGGCAATGGCTGTCGCCGATGTTCATCGGCGACTACGTCGGCCTGACCTACGGCGCGATGATCCTGGCCTTCATGTCCGGCGTCCTTTGGGGCTTTGCCACCAAGGCCGAGGGACGTGAGGCCGCCATCGCCTATACCCTTTCGGTCATTCCCGCGCTCTGGACCTTTGTCATGGTCTCCGACGCCTCGGACACCTCGCGCATCTTCCTGGCGGCGGGGTTCGTCGGCCTGCTTCTCCTCGACGCCATGTTCCAGGCCTGGGGCCTTGCCCCGCGCTGGTGGCTGCGGCTGCGGGTGATGCTGACCGTGGTCGTCCTGGCCAGCCTCTCCCTGCCCCTGCAGGCCTGACCGCGATGCCCGACCTTTTCGCCTATACCGACGGTGCCTGTTCCGGAAACCCCGGCCCCGGCGGCTGGGGGGTGCTGATGCTCGCGCGCGAGAACGGGGCGGTGGTCAAGGAACGCGAGCTGCAGGGCGGCGAGGCCCTGACCACCAACAACCGCATGGAACTGATGGCGGCGATTTCGGCGCTCGAGGCGCTGAACCGCCCGACCAAGGTGACCATCGTCACCGACAGCGCCTATGTGAAGAACGGCATCACCGAATGGATCGCCGGTTGGAAGCGGAAGGGCTGGCGCACCGCAGGTGGCAGTCCGGTGAAGAATGTCGAGCTTTGGCAGCGGCTTGACCTGGCCCAGGCACGCCACTCCGTCACCTGGCGCTGGATAAAGGGCCATGCGGGACACGCCGAAAACGAACGTGCCGACGCCCTGGCGCGCGCCGGGATGGCCCCCTTCAAGGCCCCGGCATGAACTTCACCCTCCTCGACAGCCTCGACTATGCTTCGGTTCTGGTCTTCGCGCTGACCGGGGCCTTGGCCGCAAGCCGCTCGCAACTTGACATCGTCGGCTTCATCTTCATCGCCAGCCTGACCGCGCTTGGCGGCGGCACGCTGCGCGACGCGCTTTTGCACCGCGAGATCTTCTGGGTCGACGATCCCCTGACCCTTGCCGTCGCCACCCTGGCGGCGGTCCTCGTCTTCTTTGCCGCGCATCGCCTGGAAAGCCGGTATCGCGCGCTGCTTTGGTTCGACGCAGCCGCCCTGGCCGTGGCCGTTCCCGCGGGCGTTGCCGTCGCCCTGGCCGAGGGCCAGTCCTGGCCCATCGTGATTGTCATGGGCGTCATCACCGGCAGCATGGGCGGCCTCTTGCGCGATGTGGTCTGCAACGAGGTTCCACTGATCCTGAAGCAGGGTGAACTTTACGCGACCTGCGCGCTGGCCGGGTCGATCGCGGCCGTTGCCGCAATCGGCCTTGGCCTGCCGCAGGGCCTGTCCCTGATGCTTTGCGCCTCGGTGGTCCTGTCGCTGCGCGCCGGCAGCATCGCGCTGGGCTGGCGCCTGCCGGTCTACAGATCACAGCCGCCCAGCCCCGGCGCGCCGAAACGCTAGCGTGATGAGGAAAGGTGGACTCCGGTTTTCCGCGTCAATCCCGCAACCACCAAGAACCGAGATGGGGATGATGTTTCTATAAAGCGTCATCATGATCTAGCGCGCTTGCGCGCCGAACGACCCTTCGTCTAACCTGACAGGATGCCACGCAGCCGCACGATCCCGGACGCTCAGGTCTTCGCCATCATCCAGCGCCTGCTGGAAGACGGCGGCGACAGGGCCGTTTCCTTCGGCACGGTCGGAACCGCCACCGGCCTTGCGCCGCCCACCCTGGTCCAGCGCTATGGCAATCGCGATGCCATGGTCCGCGCCGCAAGGGCAGCCGCCTGGGACGCGCTGGAGCGCCGCACCACCGCCGCGATCGCCGAAACGGCCGACAAGGGGCCGCAGGGCCTGCTGAAGGCCATCGGCCCGATCGATACCACGGCCATCGCCGCCGACCTGCGTGATGCAGAGCTTGCACTCCGTGCGTCCGCCTGGCGCGCCGGGGTCGAGACGGCGCTTTGCCAGCGGCTTGGCGGCGGTCAGAAAGCCAGGGAAAGCGCCGCCCTGCTGTTCGTTGCCTGGCAGGGCCAGGCGCTTTGGTCCGGGACGGGTGCCCCGGCCGTCCGCCTGAAGGATGCCGTGAAGCGGCTTACCTGATCCGGGACGTCCAGGCGCAGGATGATGCGTCGGGGGTGACCCTCGCGACGCCCGCGGCAGGAAAGCCCATGGCACCTCCATGCGACGGAGTGGCTTGCTCTAAAGGCTCGCGGGCAGGGTCAGCCCGCGCAGGACATCAAGGGCCGCCATTGGGCGCTTGCCCTCGCGCTGCGCCTCGGTGATCTCCACCGCGCCCTCGCCGCAGGCCACGATGAACCCGCCCAGCACCTGCCCGGGCCTGCCCGTGCCTTCCGCCAGGTGCGAGCGCAGCAGCTTCACCCGCTCACCGCCGACCGTCGTCCAGGCCCCCGGAAACGGCGACAGCCCGCGGATCAGCCGGTCGACCTCGGCCGCCGGGCGGGTCCAGTCGACCCGCGCCTCGGCCTTGTCGATCTTCGCGGCGTAGGTCACGCCTTCGGCGGGCTGCGGCACTGCGGGCAAGGGGAGCCGCGCCAGCGCCTCGACGATCAGCCGCGCGCCAAGCGCACTCAACCGGTCGTGGAGGTCTGCCGTCGTCTCCTCGGCACCGATCGCGACGGCCTCGCGCAGCAGGACCGGGCCGGTGTCCAGCCCCGCCTCCATCTGCATGATGCAGACCCCGGTTTCCCGGTCGCCCGCCATGATCGCCCGATGGATCGGCGCTGCCCCGCGCCAGCGTGGCAGAAGCGAGGCATGGATGTTCAGACAGCCAAACCGTGGCGCGTCCAGCACCGCTTGCGGCAGGATCAGGCCATAGGCCACCACGACAGCCACATCGGCCCCCAGCGCAGCGAAGTCCCGGATCGCCTCTTCGCTGCGCAGCGAAACCGGGTGGCGGACCGGCAGCCCCAGCGCCTTTGCCCGGGCCTGCACCGGGCTTGGCCGATCCGCCTTGCCCCGCCCCGCAGGACGTGGCGGCTGGCAGTAGACCGCAAGGATTTCATGGGCTTCCTGAAGCGCATCCAGCACTGGAACCGAGAACTCCGGCGTCCCCATGAAAATAATTTTCATCCGCGACGCCCCAGCTTTTCCGCCTTGGCAATCAGCATCTTCCGCTTCAGGGGCGAGAGGTGGTCGAAATACATCCTGCCCGCCAGATGATCGATCTGGTGCTGGACACTTGCCGCCCAGAGCCCGACGAAATCCCGCTCCTCGACCGCTCCCTCGGCATTCAGGAACCGCACCGTCACCGCCCTTGGCCGCCGGATCGCCGCCGACACGCCGGGCAGGTTGGGCGACGCCTCCTCATGCTCCCGCAACTGGACGCTTGCGTGCAGGACCTCGGGGTTGGCCAGCCGCACCGCCTGCCCCCGCGCCTCGGAACAGTCCACAACCGCCAGCCGCAAGGGCACCCCGATCTGCACCGCCGCGAGGCCATAGCCCGGCATCGCGTCCATCGTGTCGATCATGTCAGCCCAGATCGCCCGGACCTCGCCGGTGATCGCGGCCACGTCCGCCGCCGCTGTCCGCAGCACCGCATTCGGCCAGGGCAGGCAACGGCATACGGTCACTCCCGCGCCCGTTCACGCTTCAGCTTTTCCATCTTCCGCGTGATCATCTGCCGCTTCAGCGGGCCGAGGTAATCGATGAACAGCCTGCCGTCCAGATGGTCGATCTCGTGCTGCACGCAGGTCGCCCAGAGCCCGGTGAACTGCCGCTCCTGCACCGCGCCCTCAAGATCGGTCCAGCGCACCTGAACCTCGGCCGGTCGCTTGACCTCGGCATACTGGTCGGGGATCGACAGGCAACCTTCCTCATAGACCGTCAGATCCTCCGAGGACCAGATGATCTCGGGGTTCACCAGCGCCATCGGCTCCGGCTCGCCCTCCTTGATGCAGTCCATCACGATCAGCCGCTTCGTCACACCGACCTGTGGCGCCGCCAATCCGATGCCCGGCGCTTCGTACATGGTTTCCAGCATGTCCTCGGCCAGTCTGCGGACCTCGGTGGTGATTTCCCCAACGGGATCGCAGACCTTTTTCAGGCGCGGGTCAGGGTGGATCAGGATGGGACGTGTCGTCATGCCGGAGATTTAGGCGAAGCCAATCGGCCACGCAATGGGGCGCCGACCCTCTTGCGCCCGGCGAAGCTGCGGCTAGTTTGGCACCGCCACTCAGGAGCCGACATGCCCGGATTTGATTTCGATACGTTGACCGACCGCCGCGGCACCCATTCGTCCCAGTGGGACAATATGGAGACGCTGTTTGGCGTTTCGCCCAAGGATGGGCTCGGCATGTGGACCGCGGATTCGGACTATGCGACCGCCCCTTGCGTCCGCGACGTCGTGCGCGCGGCCGCCGATCACAGTCTGTTCGGGTATTTCGCCGATTATCGCGACTACCACGATGCCATCGCGTGGTGGATGCGGACACGGCACGGCTGGACGATAGAAAACGACTGGATCCTGACCACGCAGGGCCTTGGCAACGCGGTGGCACTTTGCATCGATGTCTGGAGCCAGCCGGGCGACGCGGTCGTGATCTTTACGCCCGTCTACCACGAGTTTGCCCGCAAGATCACCACGGCCGGACGCGTCGTGACCGAATGCCCGCTGGCCCGGGTCGGCGACCGCTACGAGCTTGATCTTGAAGACGCCCAAAGCCGCCTGACCGGAAACGAGAAGTTCATCATCTGGTGCTCTCCGCAGAACCCGTCGGGCCGGATTTGGACAGTCGCCGAACTGAACGCGGTCGCGGATTTTGCGGCGCGCAACGGCCTCTTGCTGGTCTCGGACGAAGTGCACCACGATCTGGTCTATCGCGGCCAGACCTTCGTGCCGATGGCGGTCGCCGCCCCGGAGGCGCGCGACCGGCTGATCACCGCGACCGCCGCCTCGAAGACGTTCAATATCGCGGGCCAGAAAACCGGCAATCTGATCATCGCCGACGCCAGACTGCGGGGCGAGATGGCCGCACGTCTGCGCTCGCTGGACTATGTGGCGAACGGCCTGGGGCTGCGGATGGTGACGGCCGCCTACTCTGCGCAAGGGGCTGCCTGGGCCGATGCACAAATGCTGCATCTCGACAGCGTCCGGCAGATCTTCGATGCGGGCGTGAATGCCATTCCCGGCGTCAGGTCCCTGCCTTTGCAATCCACCTATCTTGGCTGGGTTGATTTCTCGGGCACCGGGATGTCCGACGCTGAAATCCTGGCGCGCGTTCACTCTGTCGCCCGCATCGCCGCAGCCCCCGGCCCGCAGTTCGGCGCCGGCGGCGAAGGCTTGATGCGCTTCACTCTCGCCACGTCGCATGCGCGGGTGGCCGAAGCCGTCTCGCGGCTGGAACGGGCTTTCGCCGACCTGCAGTGACGCGGTTCCTGCCGGTCTGCCCCGGCGTCATTGCAACGTCGCCCGCAGGCCGCCAGGCATCTGCCGGATTGCCGCCGCGGTCCCAATGACTCGCAACTGCGCACCATGGGACGCCGCCGGGCATCCGGGTGTCACGGTCTTGGCAGATATCCCACCGGCGCGTTCTCATCGCGCCAGAAGTCCAGCGGCGCCCGGCCCGTGACCGCTGTCGCGCGCTTGAAGTCGCAGACCAGTTCCCCGTTCTCGATCGAGGACGCCACGATCAGGCACTGGAACACGTGCCGCGAGCCATCGTAGACATCGACCAGCCCGCGCAGCTTGCCCGGCGAAAAATCCGCATCCAGCGCAAAGCCGTCCTGCCAGAACCGCAGCACCGGATAGACCGCGTCGCCCACCTCGACCCGAAGCCGCGACTTGCGCTTGTGATCGCGCTTGCGGGCGGCCTCTAGCCCCTCGCGCACTTCCTTTGGCAGAAATTCAAGCATGGCAGCCTCGTACGCACCTTGGTTCGAATTGTGGAACGCGTCCATGAAAAAGCAAGTTGCCACAAGGGTATTACCCGAATGTAAATCGCGTATGTCGATCAGATCCCGAAGCTGCACAACCTTAGGTTGATCAGACCCCGAAGGCAGCGATACCGGGCCGGGAAACCGGTGCCGGCCGCGACAACCGCTTGCGAATCACGCTCCGCAGCGGAATAGCCGTGCGGATGATCCTGATTGCAGCCCTTCTTCTCGACGCCGCCTTTGGTGAGCCGCGCTGGCTCTGGGACCGGTTTCCCCATCCTGCCGTCCTCATGGGCCGCCTCGTGGCCTTCTGTGACCGGCGCTTCAACCGCGGCGGCAATCGCAAGGCCAAGGGCACCCTCGTTGCCGCCGGGCTTCTGCTCACTGGCCTGGTCGTGGGCGGGCTGATCCGGCTGGTCCCGGATCGTGGCCTTCTCGAAAGTCTTGCCGTGGCCATCCTGATCGCGCAGAAATCCCTCGTCGACCACGTCCGCGCCGTGGCCACGGCCCTGCGCCGGTCGATCCCCGAGGGGCGGGCGGCCGTGGCGATGATCGTCGGTCGCGACACGGCGGACATGACCGGCCCCGACATCAGCCGTGCAGCCATCGAAAGTGCTGCCGAAAACCTGTCCGACGGTGTCGTCGCGCCGGTCTTCTGGTTCCTGGTCCTCGGCCTGCCCGGCATTGTCGCCTACAAGCTGGTGAACACCGCCGACAGCATGATCGGCCACATGACCCCCCGATACCGCGACTTCGGCTGGGCCTCTGCCCGGCTCGACGACCTGCTCAACCTGATCCCCGCCCGCCTGACCGCGCTGCTCATCGCACTGACGCACGGCTGGGTCGACCCGGAACCGATCCTTCGCGATGCCCCGAAGCACCGCAGCCCCAATGCGGGCTGGCCGGAATCCGCCCTTGCCCCCGTCCTGAACGTCGCGCTCTCCGGTCCGCGCAGCTATGACGGCCAGCGCCGCGACTACCCCTGGGTCTGGCCCGAGGGCCGCCGCGACCCGGGCCCCGGCGACATCGACGCCGCCGCCGTGGCGCTCTGGCGGGTCTGGGGGGCACTCCTTGCGATTGCCGTTCTGGTGGCGCTCACCTAACCTTCTGCGACAGCCGGAGACCCGATGCGCGCCGCCCTGCCTGCCCTCGCCCTAGCGACCCCCGCTGCGGCCGCCCGCCGCCGGGGCGTCGTCCGGCCCACGCGCGCCGTGCAGGACGCACGCTGATGGCCAGCTGGGCCATCGTCTCGACCATGAAGGCCCCCGAGGAAAAGGTTCTCGCCTTTGTTGCCCATCACCTGTCGCTGGGCGCAGATCACCTCTGGCTGTTCTTCGACGATCCGGCCCAGCCGATCCCGCAGCCCCTGCAGGACCATCCCCGCGTGACCGTCACCCTCTGCGACGAGGCGCACTGGATCCGCGTCCTGCAGCGACGCCCTCCGCAGCACCAGAACCGACAGACCCACAATGCCCGCTTCGCCTACCGCGAGCAGGTGGCCTCGGACTGGATCGCCCATATCGACGTCGACGAATTCATCCTGCCCGCCCGCCCGGTTTCCGCGATCCTGGACGACACCCCGACCGACACCATCGCGATGAAGATGGAGCCTTTCGAGGCTATGCACGATCCCCTTCTGCCCGATGACATCTACACCTCGCGCGAGTTTCGCGGCGCGCTGCGCCACGAACACTGGCCCCGCCGCCGCGCCGCCCTTGGCGTCTATCGCAAGGTGATCCGCGACGGGATGCTGTCGCACACGGTCGGCAAGGTCATCTACCGCACCGGGGTTGCGAACCTTCTTCCCCGGCTGCACGCGGTCATGGTCGACAAGGTGTTCGTCCCGACCCCGACCTGGCAGCCAGAGATGAAGCTTCTGCACTTTCACTCTCAGGACCGCGCCGCCTGGGAGGCTGCGCTGCCCTTTCGCATGACGAGGGGCGCCTACCAGTTCCGGCCCGAGTTGCAGGCTTTCCTCGCCGAGGCGACCCCGGAGGCGATCGACAAATTCTACCGGCGCACCCAGATGATGTCGGTCGACCTGCGGGACGAACTGGTGCAAGTGGGGCGGGTCATCATCGCCGATCTCGGCCTGCGCGCGAAGGTCCGGGCATTGACGGAAGGCGGGCTGGGCCAAGACCGAGGACGGTGAAACGGACACCGGCAGGCGGTCCGGTCAGCCCCGGTTCACCAGCATCAGCGCCGCGCGGCGGAAGGTCGCCATGATCTCGGCCCTTTCGCGATCGGTCACCCCGGTCTCGACCATCGCCCGCTCCATCACCGCCAGCCAGTCCTCGGCATCCTGTTGGCGGATCTCCAGATGGACATGAATCTCGCGCAGGTTCATGTGGCCGTGGCGTTCGTGGTAATACCGCCGCCCGCCGAAGAAGCCGCACAGGAAGTCGAACTGTTCGGGCCGCACATGGCGCAGACCATGGCCGCGCTGGTGCATGGCCATGATGGCCGCGCCCTGGGGCAGCGTCTCGATCAGGTCGTAGAAATGGTTGACCAGCCGTTCCACCTGCGGCTCGCCACCAATCCGGTCGATCATCGAATGCATCCGGGGGTCTCCGCTGCAAAACCTTCCCCGCGGGGAAGTTTCCTGCCGTTCCGCGCCGCCCTGGCCCCGGCCTGCCCGGGGGGCCGCGCGGTCACCGCCGCTTCAGCCCTGCGGCCTCGTCTTTTTCGGGTCGTAGTGCGACAGCGGCACGATCACCGCCGGCAGACGCTTTTGTCGGCCATCCAGCTTGCCGACCTCGAGTGCCGTGCCCGCTTCGGCATGGGCCACATCGACCCGCGCCAGGGCGATGTTCTTGCCCAGAAGCGGTGAGCGCATCGCGGACGTGACCTGTCCCACCTGCGCGCGCCCCGCATACAGGCCGTCGCCATGCCCGACATCCACCGCCGCATCGATCTCCAGCCCGACGAAGCGGCGCGACGGTTGCTCCTTCCGCCGGATCAGCGCCTCGCGTCCCACGAAATCGTCGGTCTTGGACTTGAGCGGCACCGTGAAGCCGATCCCGGCCTCGAACGGATCGGTCTGGTCGCTGAAATCGTAGCCGGAAAAGATCAGCCCCGCCTCGATCCGCACCATGTCCAGCGCGGCCAGTCCCATCGGCTTCAGCCCCAAACCCTCGCCATGCGCCCAGACCGCGTCATAGACCGCCGACCCGTCCTTCGGATGGCAGAAGACCTCGAAACCCAGCTCCCCGGTATAGCCCGTCCGCGACACCACGACCGGCGCGCCGGACGGCCCGCCCACCCGCCCAACTGTGAACCGGAACCAGCCCAGCTCCGCCACCGTCGGCTGGTGCGGCGCGGTCCAGATCATGCGCTTGATGATCTCGCGGCTGTGCGGCCCCTGCACCGCCAGATTGTGCAACTGGTCGGTGCTGCTGCGGACCATCGCCTTCAGCCCGAGTTTCTCGGCCTGCTCGCGGATCCATACCCCGCCGTAATCGTCGCCGCCGATCCAGCGGAACTGGTCGCGGCCCAGCCGGAACAGCGTCCCGTCGTCGATCATCCCGCCATGGTCATAGCACATCGCGGAATAGACCACCTGACCCTGGGACAGCTTCTTCACGTCCCGGGTCAGCACCCATTGCATCAGCGCCTCGGCATCCGGTCCCGTCACCTCCCACTTCCGCAACGGCGACAGATCCAGCACCACCGCCGCCTGACGGCAGGCCCAGTATTCTTCCAGCGCCCCGTTCGACGAATAGACCTGCGGCAGCCAGTAGCCCTTGTATTCCACCACATGCCGGGTCTTCTCGGCGATCCGGGAATGGAAGGCGGTTTCCTTGGTCATCTTCGGCTCCGCATCTGGCGTAGGGCGATAGGCGATGGAACGGGAGAATTTCTCTGCTCCAGAATAGGTGCGGACATGGATGTCGCTCAGATACCAGCCGTTCGCCGGTGAGGTGTCATCCGGGCAGGCCGAGTTCACGCAGACGATATCCGTCAGCGCCCGGAACAGCACATAGTCGCCGGGCCGCGACCAGGGTTCGTCGCTGATCAATACCCCATGCGCGTCGATGCTGGTGTTGAAGAACAGGTTCACCGCCATCCAGCCCGGCCGCGGGTCCACGCCCCGGTCCCGGAGGGCAAGATTGAAGTTGTCCGAGCAGTTCACATGCCCCGGATAGCCGATGTCGTCGTAATATTTCGCCGCGCAGGCCATCGCGAAGGCATCGTGCCGCCCCACGGTGTCCTGCACCACCTCGACCAGCGGCACCCAGTCCTGATCGTAGTATTTCGAGTGCAGGCCGGGCATCGAATAGGCGTGCCCCATCAAGGTGCGCGAGGTCGTCACGTCCAAGGGATGCTGGATGCCCCGGTCCAGCTTGCGGGCGTCAAAGCACTGGAAATCGGTGCATTGCCGCCCGTCGACGTCAAGGATCTGGATGTAGTCGCCGGCCTTGACGAAGTAGCTTTCCGCCGTCGCCGATTTCACCCGCAAATCGAGGACCGGGTCGGCCAGCGGATCGGGCAGGTCATGCTGCCCGATCACGCGCGGCCTCGCGCGCTGCACCAGAACCGTCACAGGTGTCGCCGTGTCCTGAGCCTCCGGTGCCATCGGCGAACCCGGAGCGGCCAGCACCACCCAGCCCTCGTCCGCTGCCGTCAGATCGGCCCGCGTCCCCGCCGGAGTTTCCAACCCGAACACCCGCAGCGCACCAGCGCGCGCCAGGTCGATCTTCCGCGCCGACAGGGCCTTGCGCAACCGCGTCAGGCTCTCGTCGCCCGCGGCAAGCATCGCCTTCAGCCCCTCGGCGCCAGAGTTTGACACCTGTCCCAGAAGGCCTGCGTCGATCCGCCCGTCCGGCCTGGCTGCGACCACCTCGCAAGGCTGCCCACCCTCGTCATTGACCAGCGTCAGCCGGTCCCCGACCTGTACGCGCAGCGCCAGCGCCCCCCCGCCCGGCACGACATGCCTTTCCTGCCCGTGATGGCGCGAAAATCCTTGCGGAGTCAAAATCCGGCTCGGTCGCGGCGGACCCGGGATCACCGAAGGATAGAGTGTGTCTGGCATGGCTCTCCCCGCCACCGAACCGGACCACGCGGCCCCGTGCGTTTAATGAGGATAAAACTTGTTCATCCACAAGAATAGCGTCAGGCTAAGCCTGACACAAGCGCAAGCGCAGGGAAAGGCGACAGAATGCTGGCACTGAGTTTCGGTCTGACGGCCGCAGTCCTGTGGGCGGTGCATGACCTTCTCGCGCGCAAACTCAGCCAGGGCACGGCACTGCTGCCGATCCTGACCATCGTCCTTGCCACCGGCGTGCTCGGCCACGTTCCTGTCGCGGTCTGGCAGGGCGGCTGGGAAGCGATGACCGGCCTTGCCTGGGGCGTGGCGGCGCTGTCGGGCCTGGCCTTCACCGTGGCGATCGGCGGGCTTTACAAGGCGTTCAGCCTGGCCCCGGTCCGCGTCGTCTCGCCCGTTGTCGGGGCCTATCCGCTCTTGACCCTCGTGATCGCTGCCGCTCAGGGCCGCGCGGTGACCGGGGGCGACTGGCTTGCCGTCGCGGCCGTCGTGATCGGGATCGCCATCGTCGCCATTGCCGCGCGGGACGATGCGCCCGAGGGCTATGCCGCCGCACCCGGCGTGGCCATCGGCTGGGCGGCACTGGCTGCCACCGGCTTCGCCATGACCTTTGCCCTTGCACAAGCGGCGACCCGGCTTGGCTCCGAGCTTCCCGTGATGCTGGCCGGCCGCCTTGCGGCGCTGTCGGTCATCGGTGCGCTCTTGATCTGGCACCGGGGCCAGCTTGCGCCACAGCGCGGACATTTCGGCGTGCTTGCCGTGATGGGTCTGCTCGATGCGCTGGCGCTTGGGCTGGTCACGGCCTCCGGCGGTCTGCCTCGCGCCGAATACGCTTCGGTCGCCTCGTCGCTGTTCGGCGTGCTGACCGTGCTGCTGGCCGCGTGGTTCCTGAAAGAACGCGTCAGGCCCGTGCAGTGGCTGGGCATCGCGGCGGTGTTTTCCGGCATTGCGAGGCTTGGCCTGCAGGGCTGACTATTCCGCCGCCTCCACCTGCGACGGCAGCGCGCGCAACCCTTTCGTCAGCCGCCGCTCGTCGCGCGGACTGACCCCGAAAATCTCGGTATAGTGCCGGATCATCGGGCTTGAGGTCAGATAGCCGACCGAAACCGCAATCTCGCGCAAGCTGTCGCCGGAATAAAGCACCCGCTGCCGCGCCTTCATCAGTCGCAGGTGATGGTAATAGCGCAACGGGCTTTGCCCGGTCTCGCGCTTGAACATCCGCTCGAAATGCCGGCCCGACAGCCCCACGGCCGCGGCCACGTCGGGAATGCGCAAGGGGTCTTCGACATGGGTCTCGAACAGGCGAATCGCCGCACGGATTGCGGTCGGCAGGTTGTCCGTCGTGCCGCTGGCGCGGGCGACGGGAACCTTCTGGCTGGCGTCGGCATCGCGGACGAAGGGATGCTGGAACCAGCAGGCCACTTCCGTCATGCAGTCGCGCCCGAGCCGTTCCTCGATCAGGCGGAGCATCAGGTCGAACACCGCCCCCGCCCCGCTGGCCGTGATCCGGCGCCCTTCGCGCAGGATCGTCACCTCCCGCGCCTCGACCTCAGCGTCTGATCCGGCTCGAACCCGATCTCGGCCGATGACCGGACCGGAGCCATCGTTTCGGAAACCAGTTTCCAGGTGAACTCCCGTCGCCCGGTGATCTCGTTGGCGGCGCGCAGGGGTTCGATGGCTTGGGTCAGGCAGGCCATCGGAAAGCCCGGGAACATCAGAAACCCCAGCTTGAGCGGCCCCCGTTCAGTCATCGGCAAACCAGCCGGGCGAGGTGGGCTGACCGTCGTCATGCTTTGCCAACCACTCGACCATCGCGTCGCGGTTGCGGATGAAGCCCTTGTAGGTCGCCAGTTCCGGCGGCAGATCGCGCACCACCCGGTGCAACCGGCGCGCCCATTTCGGGACCGTCACGATCTGGTCGAAACTGCTCAGGTAGCAGCGGATGTCGAAGGCGATCGCATTCGACCGCGGCAGACGGTAGAGGCTTTGCAATTCGACCCGCAGGTGCTGTCTTGCGCCAAGGTTTTCGGGGGTGATAGTCGCTTTCATCGGCCCCCACTTCGGGTAGGTCTCGGGTGCCGTGTCCAGAAGCGGGTTGACCGTCATCGTCCAGTTGAACCGCCGCACCGGCGCGCCGTGCTGCAGCTTCAGGAGAAACTTCAGCGCCCGGTCGAAGACGCCCTTTTCATGCGCCAGAGGCACGGGAGCGTGCCATTCCATGAAGTTCATGCCCACGTCGAAATCCACCGACCAGTCGGCCTGGCTGGTTGCGATGCCCGCGTCCATCCAGAGCGTGCCGTCGCGTTCATCCTGCAGTGTCCAGTCGCCCTGCGTCTGCCGCATGATGTATTCGAACGGCGGATAGGGCAGCGTGCTTTCGTCGAGGAATGTGAACGACTGTTCGATCCCCAGGGGACGGTTCACCCAATGCCAGCGATTGCCGTCCTTGGTCAGGCCGAACCACTGCGGATAGTCCCGCGCCTTCGCCTCCATGATCAGTTCCAAAAGGTCCCAACCGGCGAGTGTCATATGCGGCAGCGACTGGCAGCGCAGCGGATCGTCGGCCAGCACCTTGGCGCGGTCCAGCATCTCGGCGACGTAATGTTCGTCTACGTCGAGGATATGCTCGAACGCGGTGCCTTTGCGGCCCGGGACATGCGGTTCCATGTTGACGGAGTACATGTAGTCGTCGCGGTCGAAGGGAAACGGAAAGCGCAGGATGTTGCTGTTGCGATAGGTGAAATCGTCGCGGAACGTCTCATTCCGGAAGAAGTCGGCGAAGGCACCAGGGCGGAAATCCAGGCTCATGGTCTTCTCCTATCGGTCGATGACAAGGGTCGCGCCCTCGAAGCGGCTGACGCAGGGCATGATCTTGCGGCCGCTTGCCTGCTCTTCCGGGCTAAGCCAGATGTCACGGTGCAGGATCGTGCCGTCGCATTTGTGAACGGTCGTTTCGCATTGCCCGCAAGCCCCGCCGCGACACATGTAGGGCGCATCGACTCCAGCCGCCTCCATCGCCTCCAATAGCGATTGGGTCGTGCCGACGGTGATGGTCTTGCCGCTTGCCGCCAGCTCGACGGTAAACGCCGCACCGGTAGCCGGGGCCAGGAATTCTTCGTGGTGAAGCGACAGGGGCGGCCAGCCCATGCGTTCGGCGGTAGCAAGGACCCAGGTGATCATCCCCTTCGGCCCGCAGACGTAAAGATGCGTGCCAATCGGCTGCATCGACAGGATGCGCGCAAGGTCGATCACCTGCTTCTGGTCGTCGAAATAACAATGCACCGCACCGGGATGGGCCGAGGTCAGTCGGTCCATATAGGCCCCCAAGGCCGGGCTTCGGGCGGCATAATGCAGCTCGAACCTGCCGCCCGCGCGGGATAGCTGTGCGATCTGCGCCAGGAACGGCGTGATCCCGATCCCGCCCGCGATCATCAGATGCTTCTTCGCCCGCGTGTCCAGCGGGAACAGGTTCATCGGATGCGAGATTACCAGCTCCATCCCCGGCTTTACATGCCGATGCAGGTAAAGCGACCCGCCCCGCCCGAGGTCATCGCGCCGCACACTGATCTCATAGCCGGAGCGGTCGAAGGGATCGGACATAAGTGAATAGGGGTTCAGCCGCCGGGTGCCATGGTCGTCCATGTCGACCACCACATGCGCGCCGCCCGAGAACGCGGGCAGGTCCGACCCGTCCCGCGCGACGAACCGGAAGCGGGTGATCAACTCGTTGACCGGCACCACCTCGGCCACGCGGACGTAAAGTTTCGCACCGCCGCTCATGTGAACCTCACCACCGGGTCGGGCACGAGGCCGGGGTCTTCGGCATCGATATTCACCCCCTGAAACGCCGCGATCCGGCGGGAGTAGTGGTCGCGGACGAACAGCATCAGCCCGCAGTGGCTGCATCTGAACGGGTCGGTCGCGACGTTTTCGGTGATCCCCTTGCAGTGCACGCATTGCACCCGGCGGAGGGTCGAGCCGCGATGTTCCTTCTGGATCGCGGCGAAGGGGAAACCGGTCGCCATGATCTCACGCTCTGCCTGGCCGATCAGGCCTTCGGTCCCGGCCAGATAGAACTGCGTCCCCATATGCACCGTGCTGACGACGCGCTGCAACCGCGGCAGCAGGGCTGGAATCGTCGGTGCGCGAAAGAACTGCGCCGGACCAAGGGTTTGCAGCGCCGCTGTCAGGTCGGTGCCGTTCGGGCCGGGGCAATACATGACATGCGCCGCCGCAAGCAATCCTGAACGGTCGTTCGCCTTGTCCAGCATCGCGACCACGGCTTCGGCCCCTTCCCCATCGGCGACGATCAGATGCTGGGCACCGGGACGCGGCTTTAAGGGCGCATAGACCGGGCGGCTTCTGATGGCCGGGGCATCGACGGGGGTCAGGCTTGTCTTCACGGGCTTCATCCTCTCGGCGCTCAACCTGCCGGCGCGGCGCCCATCAACCCTTGGCCGAGCGGCGTTTCTTCTCCACGTCGAAGAACGGCATCGGATGCGTGGTCGCGGCAATCGGGCCATGCGTGCCACACCGCACCTCAAGCTTCGTGCCGGTGTTCGCACAGTCCACCGGCAGGCGCGCAATCGCGATGGTCCAGTCGTTCAGCGGTGAGTGCATGGCCTGCGTCACCAGCCCGACCTGAACCCCATCGCGGAACACCGGCGCGCCGTTGCCGGGGACGTTCTTGCCTTCCAGCTTCAGGCCCCAGATCTTGAACCGCTCCTTCCCCTTCAGCCGGTAATGCTCTTCCGCGCCACGGAAACCGACCTTGCCGGCGGAGACGGTGAAGTCGAGGCCAAGCTCCCACAGGGTGTCACCGGGGCCTTCATCCGCAAACGGGTACATCTCGGAGTTGTCGAAGGGGAAGAACAGCAGATACGATTCGGTCCGCAGCATATCCAGCGTGGTGAAGCGGCAAGGGATGATGCCCATGCCCTTGCCCTCGTCCAGAATGCGGTCCCAGATGCCACCGGCGTCCTGGCCCCGGCAGAAGATTTCGTAGCCACGTTCGCCGGTATAGCCGGTGCGCGACAGGGTGATGGGGTGGCCGAACAGGCTGGTCGGCATATGGCTCATATACGGCAGCGCGCGGACGCCGGGGATGTGCTTTTCCAGATACTCGACCGCCAGGGGGCCTTGCAGCGACAGGTCGTGCAGGTTGTCGTCGAACCGGATCGAGACATCCCGCCCGGTCGCCGCCATCGTCAACTGCTCATGCCCCTGACCCGAGCCATGGACGACGGTAAAGCTGTTCGGGCCAAAGCGGTAGATCACGCAGTCATCGACGAACTTGCCCGCGTCGTTCAGCATGCAGGCATAGATCGCCCGGCCCGGCATCAGCTTTTCCATGTTCCGCGTGGTGGCGCGTTCGATCACATGGCTGGCGGCCGGTCCGGTGATATGGACCTTTTTCAGACCCGAGACATCCATCAACCCGGCCTTGGTGCGGATCGCCATGTATTCGGCATCGGGGTCGCCCTTGGAATAGGACCAGGCGGTGCCCATCCCGCTCCAATCCTCAAGGTTCGACCCAAGCGCGCGGTGGCGGTCGATCAGCGTGGAAAAGCGCCAGGAATTGGTCATGCCGTGGTCCCCCAAAGGATCAGTCTTTCGCAACAGTCTCTGGCGATTCCCGCCGGAAAGCAATAATCAAGTGCAACATTCTTTCTTCACAGCGAACAGAAAAGGCCGCCCGCAGGCGGCCTTTCCCGGTCATGTGGTTCAGGCTCAGCCTGCCGGAGGGCTGCTGAACCAGGTCAGCGGCTGCATCAGGTAGGCGCCGAAATCCATCCGCTCGGTCCCGGGCAGGATGAAGTACCAGTTGGCAACAAGGACGACCAAAGCGCCGACCAGTAGCGCAAGGTAAGGCAGCATCCCGGCCTTTCTTGCGCCACTCTCGCCATAAGCAAGGCCCAGATCGTCATAAGCCTCTTTCGGGAACTTGCCCTTGTCCTGCACATAGTGGCGCAACCAGAAGATCGGGATGATCAGCGAGGCGAAGACCAACCCGGACAAAAGCGCGCCGGAATAGCCCCAGACCTTGGCCCCGGCCCCAAGGAACAGCATGTTCACGAAGGCCAGCACGGTGTTGAGGCCGATCAACCAGGTCGGCGCGCGCCACGGACGCTCGATATGCGCGGAGTCGATGCGGTGGATCCAGCCAGCGTTGAGGTTGAGGAAGTTGAACAGGATGTAGCCGACGTTGGAAATCGCCAGCACGTAGAAGTAGCCCACGCTGTCAGATGCCAGCGCGAGAAGAAATACGTTGAAGGCAAAGTCCGTCCACATCGCGCGGCGCGGCGCGCCATGCTTGTTGACCGTGCCAAGATACTTCGGCAGCCAACCATCGCGTGAGCCTTGGTACAGCGTCCGCGACGACCCGGCCATCGCGGTCATGATCGCCAGGAACAATGCCATGATCATCAGGATCACGAAAATCTGGGTGACCACCGGCCCGCCCTGGATCATGTTGCCAAGCGCAGCGGCCACGCCAGACCCGTCAATGATTGACGGGTCAGTTACACCTGCCACGCCGTAGACGCCCTGGAACGAGAACGGGATCAGGAAGAAGAACAGGATACACAGAAGGCCCGAGTAGAAGATCGCCCGGAAGGTATCGGTCTTGGGGTTCTTCAGCTCTCGCGTGTAGCAGACTGCCGTCTCGAAGCCGTACGTCGACCAGGCCGCGATATAAAGACCCCCAAGGAGAAGCGTCCAGCTACCAATCGTCCAGTCTCCGTTCGCGTCCGCGCTTGGCGGCACCAGCTGGGTCACGTTCATCCAGTCGATCGAGCCGTTGACCAACGGCACGATGCCGACCAGCAGCAGCGGCACCAGCACGACAATCGCGATCCACTTCTGCGCCGACGCGGTTGAAGCGATGCCGCGTTCCTGAATCATCAGGATGATCAGCATCAGCGCCACGCCGACAACGAAGGTCGAGTTGAATTTAAGTGTCCCGAGGCCAGTCACTGGAACGTCCAGCGCTGTCCAACAACGAACTGGCTGCAACGCGCAAAGTGCGTCCGCCGTCGAAACGGCACTAATGGCATCAGGCGCAGCAACGCCCACATTGTCGGCCATGTACTGCACGACCGATGCCGTCTCAGCCGTGTAGCTGGCAATATTGGCGGCAAGCCAATCCACCACCATCTGGCTTTCCGCCAACGGGATCGGGAACAATGCGTTCAGGATATACCCCGCCGCAATCACGCAGCCCAGCGACAGCACCGGCGACCAGGCGAACCAGTTGCACCAGACCGACAGGGGCGCAAT
>NCDY01000172.1 GCA_002280405.1 Rhodobacterales bacterium 32-66-9
TCGGCCGGGCGGCGGCGCAGGCTGCGCCGTCCCTCCTCCCCGGTCGACCGAGGGCCGGCAGAGCATCACGGACGATCTCCGCCTCCTGCCCCTTGTCTTGCAGGCGGCGACCGACGCTCGTCGATGACGCCGTCACTCCTCGCTGCGCCCTTCACGACGAGAAGCCGAAAGCGCACGAGGAGCCTCCCCCAAGACGTCAAGAAAACCCAAACTACACGACGCCGTGTGGTGGCGAGGGCGGGGAAATGGAGTCTGGTGTCGGACTTTTCCTCGCCAAAGGGGCGTCCCATGGACCGACCCGTGATCACCGCCCTCGCATTCGAACCACGCCGTCATGTCGATCTGGGCAAGTCGCGGCTGGAGACGACGGCGCTGCTGACGGTGGGGATGATCGGGGCGCGGACGGTCGATCTGGTGCATGTCGCCGATGAGCGGGGATCGGACAGGGTCGCTCCGGCCTCCACCCACCGGCGGCTGCGGCGGGACTGTGCGCTCTTCGGGCAGGACAGCATCGCGATGCTGCTTGCGGACCGGGAGTTTGTCGGCGCGGGCTGGTTCAACTGGCTGGAAGAGAACGATATTCCCTTCACCATACGGAGCGCGAAGAACCGCCTTGCCACCCGGCACTGACGGCTGCCGGGTCAAGATTGCCACCCGGATCACCACCCACAGGCGCGGTCGCCGCTGCACCGCCAGGCTCGACGGGATGGCGCGGCCCCTGCACTTCGCCGCCCTCAAACCCAAGGACGGCGACCGGGTCATCACCGCCACCAACCGCGCGGGTCACGACGCGCTTGCCGCCTACCGCAAGCGATGGGCCAATGAGACGCTGTTCGGCAACACCAGGACCGGCGGCCTGAACTTCGAGGACACCCGCCTGGCCGACCCCGCCAAGCTGCACCTCCTCACCGCCCTCACCGTCACCTGGTCCGTCCGCGCCGCACGCACCTGCCTTGGCGGCGACGCCCCGCCCCGCAAGACCCACGGCCACCTCGCGCGATCCCACTTCCGCACCGGCTTCGCCTTCCTGCGAAACCGATTGCGCCCAGATCATCCAGAAACACTCGCAGAGTGGTCCAACCTTCCGAAAACTCTCACCAGCGCGAGAGTCGTATAGTGTGAACGCCCGGTAAACGCCCACAGCCAAGCCATTGATTTCCCAACACATGCCAGACTTCCCACGCGTGGATGCCTCTCAGAAGAACCCCCGCGGGATCAACCGGTGCTCCCAGGCATCCCGCTCCAGCTCCTCCCTGAAATCGGGGTGCGCGATGGAAATGAGCAGCCGCGCCCGCTCGGCAATCGACCGCCCCTTCAGGTTCACCATCCCGAATTCCGTCACCACATACATGATGTCCGTCCGCGGCGTCGTCACCACGTTGCCCCGGGTCAGCGCCGTCACGATCCGGCTCCGCCGCTCTCCCTTCTTGTCATAGGTGGACGCCAGACACATGAAACTTTTCCCGCCCTGCGAGCCGTAAGCCCCCCGCACGAACTGCAACTGCCCCCCGGTCCCCGAGATATGCCTGAACCCGTCCGTCTCGGACGCCGCCTGCCCCTGCAGGTCGATCTGGGTGGTGTTGTTGATCGACACCACGCGGTCGTTCCGCATGATGATGTGCGGCAGGTTGGTATAGTCGACCGGATGGAACTCCAACTCCGGGTTGCGGTCGATGAAGTCATAGAGATACTGCGCGCCCAGGGCGAAGGTGCAGACCATCTTCCCCGGGTTCAGCTGCTTTCGCGTCCCCGTCACCCGCCCCGCCCGATACAGGTCCACGATGCCGTCGGTCATCATCTCGGTATGGATGCCAAGATCCGACACCGGACTTTCCGCCAGCAGCGAACAGACCGCGTTCGGCATCCCGCCAATCCCGATCTGCAGGCAGGACCCGTCCTCCACCTCCGCCGCGATCAGCCGGGCGACGGCCTTGTCGACCTCGGTCGCCGGGGGCTTCGGCAGTTCGGCCATCGGGCGGTCGAAGCCTTGGATGATGTAGTCCACCTCGGACACATGCACCCCGGTCCCCTCGCCCATCACATAGGGCAGGGTCGGAGTCTCCTCGACGATCACCACGCGCCCGCGTTCGACCAGCGCCCGCATCCACAGGACATTCGGGCCGAAGTTGAAGCAGCCCTGCGCATCCATCGGTGCGGTCTTGAAGACCACGATGTCCGGCGGGTCGATGAAGCGGCGGTAGTAGTCGGGCACCTCGCCCAGGTTCACCGGCAGGTAATGCGCCATCCCGGCGTCGTGCTTCCTCCGGTCGTAGCCCGAGAAATGGGTGGAGAACCAGTGCACATGCTTTCCCTCGGGGTCTGCCTCCAGCACGGCACGGGGACGGGCGGTCAGAACCGAGCGGAAGCGGATATTGGTCAGCGGTCCAAGCCGGGCCGCAAGAGCCTCGTCAAATGCGTCGGGCTGGCCCAGGACCGCGCCGTAGTCCAGCCACATGCCGGGCTGAACCAGGCCAGCCGCGTCCTCGGCCGTGATCCGTTTCGCTGCTCGTGCCATGCTGTCCCCCAGGCGTCCCGGCCCAGTCAAGCACGGGTAAAGGGGGTCTGCCAAGCCTCAGCCGGACAGGCTGATCAGAGCGGTTCCCGCCACCGCCAGCGCCGCACCGACCCAGGCCATCGGCCCCGGAATCCGGCGGTAGACCGCCCAGACCATCGGCAGGATCAGGATCGGCGTGGTCGAACTCAGCGTCGTGACGATCCCCACGTCCCCCCGCGCCAGCGCCGCCATCAGGAAGGACATGCCAAGGACAATTCCTGCCAGCGCCGAAAGGCCGATCTGCCGGACCTCCGCCCGCGAGGGCAGGGCGACGGGCCGGAGGGCGGGCAGCGCCAGCAGGGCGATGAAGAACAGCGCCCCCCCGAGGCCGATCCCGATCCACAGCGGTCTCGGCGTCCGGGCCCCTTCGTCCTGTTTCGGACCCAGCACGGCCAGCGCGATCCCGGCCACGATCAGACCGGCACCGGCGGCTTGGGACAGGCCGATCGTCTCGCCCCGGAACCCGTACCCCAACACCAGCGCGAAGGGGGAAGCCGTGGTGAAAAGAAGCGCCGAGATGCGCGGCCCGGTGAACTGGATCGTCGCGATATAGGTCAGCGAGCCGATCATGATGCCCGAGGCGGAGGACGCGGTCAGCCAGAACACCATCTCACGGTCAAGACTGCGCCAGCCGCCGGTGGCCAGCACGATCACCGCCGTCATCAGGAAAGCGAGGCTCATCTGCCAGCGCGACAGTTGCAGCGGCCCGACCCGGCCCGAGACCTGGTCGATGAACATCGCCGCGGCCGCAAAGGCCGCCGCCGCGCCAAGGGACAGGACGACGGCAAGCATGACGGGTCAGATCACCTGCGCGATGGCGGCGGCAAGCACCGGCACCGTCCCGGCATTCAGCCCCGCGATGTTGATCCGACTGTCGCCGACCATGTAGATGCCATGCTCGTCCCGCAGCCGGTTCACCTGCGCCTCGGTCAGGCCAAGGCGGCTGAACATGCCGCGGTGGCTGGCCACGAAGTCGAAACGGTCGGTGTTGGTCGTCCGGCGCAGCTCGTCGGCCAGCTGCTTGCGAAGGCCCAGCATGTTCTGGCGAACCTCTTCAAGCTCGGCCTTCCAGTCGGCGGCCAGCGCCTGATCCTCCAGGATCATCGTCACCAGCCGCGCGCCGTGGTCGGGCGGGAAGCTGTAGTTCTGCCGGTTGAGGAAGTTCAGGTTGCCCTGCACCACGGGTTTCCGGTCGGGGGAGGTGAGGGCGATCAGGATGCCCGTCCGTTCCCGGTAGATGCCGAAGTTCTTCGAGCACGAGGCGGCGATCAGCACCTCGGGGAAGGCGGCGGCGATCTTGCGGGTTGCCGCCGCGTCTTCCTCCAGCCCATCGCCAAAACCCTGGTAGGCGAGGTCGACAAACGGCACTGCGCCCCTCTTCTGAAGAAGCGCGATCACCTGATCCCATTGCGCCCCGTCCAGGTTCGCACCCGTCGGGTTGTGGCAGCAACCGTGCAGCAGCACCGCATCGCCCGCAGCGACGCCGCCCAGATCGGCCATCAGGCCCGCGAAGTCGATGCCCGAGGTGGCGACGTTGAAGTAGCGATACTCGATCCCCGTCATCCCGAGGTATCGCACGATGGACGGATGGTTCGGCCAGGTCGGGGCGCTCATCCAGACCCGGGCCTTGGGATTGGCCATCCTGATCAGCTCCAGCGCCTGCCGGATGGCACCCGTGCCGCCAGGGGTGGCAACACTGGCCGCGCGGTCGGCGTAGCCGCCTCCAAGGATCATGCTCACCAGCGCGGCATTGTAGGCGGGTTCACCGGCCAGACCGGTATAGGTCTTGCTGGTCTCGACCTCCCAAAGCTGCTTTTCCGCCGCCTTGACCGCCCGCATCACCGGGGTCAGGCCGGTTGCGTCCTTGTAGACGCCGACGCCAAGGTCGATCTTGGCCGTCCGGGGGTCGTCGCGGAACAGGGCGATGAGGGCGAGGATCTTGTCCTGCGGCTGGGCGTTCAGTGTCTCGAGCATCGGGGTTCCCGCGCTGGCATTGGGCAAGCGCGCAGTGCCACAAGGCGCTTCGGACAGCAAGCCGGGTCATGGGGCGGGTCGGCGGGCCAGTTCAGGGGCCGGTTCAGGGGCCAGTTCAGGGGCCGGTCGCGACCCGCAGATCGTCATACATGCCCCATTCGGCCCAGGACCCGTCATAGAGCGCATGGTTCCGGTGCCCCATCCGTTCCAGCGCCAAGGACAGGACCGCCGCCGTCACACCCGAGCCGCAGGTGGTGATCACGGGTTTCCTCAGGTCGATCCCCGCCGCTTCGAAGACCCGCTTCAACTCGGCGGGCGGCTTCATCGTGCCATCGGCGTTCAGCACATCGGCGAAGGGCAGGTTCTTCGACCCCGGAATATGGCCTGACCTCAGCCCCGCGCGGGGTTCGGGAGCCTCGCCCCGGAAGCGCGCCGCCGACCGGGCGTCGATGATCTCGGCCTCGCCCAGTTTCGCCGCATGGGCGACCTGGGTCACGTCCTTGACCAGATGGTTCTGGCGGCTGACGGTCATGTGCCGGTCGCGGATCACCGGGGGCATGTCCTCGACCTCGCGCCCCTCGGCCTGCCACTTCGCAAAGCCGCCGTCCAGCACGGCCACATCCAGCTTGCCCATCAGCCGGAAGGTCCACCAGACCCGCGCCGCGCTGAAGATCCCCGCGCCGTCATAGACCACCACCTGATGCCCGTCGCCCACCCCCATCGCCCGAAGGCGCGAGATGAACTTCTCGGGCGGGGGGGCCATGTGCGGCAATGACGAGCGCTGGTCGGAAATCTCGTCGATGTCGAAGAACCGCGCGCCGGGAATATGGGCGGCGACGTATTCGGCCTTCGCGTCGCGGTTCTGCGCCGGCAGATACCAGCTTGCATCCAGCACCCGCAGGTCGGGGTCGCGCAGATGTTTCGCCAGCCAGTCGGTCGAGACCAGCGTCCTGGGGTCATCCTGCGGCGATGGGGTCATGCGGGCCTCCCGGGGTTGACCCGGATATATGCACCGCGATAGGACCCTTGCAAGCGGCGCGGGGGGGCTGCCCCCCCGCGCCATGGGTTTACTTGACCAAAGCCTTCTTCACCATGCCCGCGATCACGGTCAGGATCGCGCCACCGACACCGCCGCCGGCAAGCGACTGGACCAGGGCGCCGATGTCGAGGTTCGACAGGTCGATGCCTGCACCACCCGCACCGCCCAGCCAGTTGGCAAGCAGTCCGCCGAGCAGGCCTCCGACACCGCCCACGACCGAGTTCCCCGCCGTCCCGAGGCTGACGTTCTTCGCTGCGGCTCCTGCGGCGTTACCGCCCAGTAGGCCTGCGATGATCTGGATGATCAGTTCCATTACCCGTAACTCCCACTGTCCGCCGGTTCCCGTACCGGGTTTGCCCGGCTTATGCCCCGGACGTGCTGTCCGGTATGGGAAATTCTGACAGATTGTCGCAGTTCCGGCAAGAAATGTTCGTAAAGTGCAAAAATCAGCCGCGGCTGTTCTGCTTCATCAGCCGGGCCTTGTCACGCTCCCAGTCGCGCTT
>NCDY01000031.1 GCA_002280405.1 Rhodobacterales bacterium 32-66-9
GTCGATCCCGAGGCCCGCGTCGATCTGGTCCAGCTTGAGGTGCAGCAGCGGGCGGATGCGGTCGGGGCTGTCGGTGGCGCGGGCGAGGCCGACCTCGACCGAGGCCACGCCACCATCGGCCCGGAAGCCCTGAAAGAGGACACGCCGCACCCCGCGGCCGCGGGCTTTCAGCTTGTCGCAGAAGGGTGGGAGCAGGCGGTCGAGCGCGGCCTCCACGTCTGATCGCAGGCCGATCGGGTCGGGCAGGGTCAGGCGCACGGCGAAATGCATCGGCGGGCGGGCGGGGCTGACGGGTTCGGGTTCCAGCCCAAGGGCCTGGTCCAGACGGCGCAGCGTGTCGGCCCCGAAGCGCCGGGCCAGCGCCGCGCGCGGCAGGCCCATGATGTCGCCGATCCGGCGCAGGCCAAGGCGTGCCAGCCGGTCGACCACATCCGCAGGCAGCCGCAGGGCGGGCAGCGGCAGGTCGGCCAGCGCCTCGTGCAGCCGCCCGGGCGGGGCGACCAGCGCGGTTTCCGCCCCCCGCGCCGTGACCGCGCGGGGCAGGTTGCCGCCGCGTTCCCAGCCCCGGCGCCTGGCCGCGCGGGACCGCGTCGCCCGCGCCTCCTGGTCGATCGCATCGCCCGACCGCAGCGGTGCCACCCCCGCGCGGGCATAGCGCGCCAGGGCCCAGGCCGCGCCCGGCGTGTCGGCGATGGCCGCGCGGACGGTCAGGCCCAGCCCCTCGCAATCCTCGGCCACCCGGGCCAGCACGCCCGCTTCCCCGCCATGCAGATGCGCGGCGCCGGTCAGGTCGATCATCAGCCCGGCGGGGGGTTCGTCCGCCACCCAGGGCGAGAAGCGCCCGGCCCAGCGGCGCAGGGTCATGAGGAACCGCGCCTCGTTCGGGGGGTCGGCGGGCACGGTCAGAAGGGAGGGGCAGATCGCGGTGGCATCGCGCAGGGGCTGGCCAAGCGCGAGGCCCGCCGCCTCGGCCTCTGCCGACAGGGACACCAGCACCTGCGCGCCGTTGCGGTCGTCCACCACGGCCAGCGGCGTGGGCACGACATCGCCCCGCCGCCGCGCGACCCGCTCCGCCGCGAGGCGCGGAAACCACAGCGACAATATCCGTCGACCCGCCATCATCGACTCATCGTGTTCCTTCTATGTTCCGGTCATGCCACCGGCCCGCGACCCTGTCCAGTCCTGCACCACCGCAGATGACAAATGCGTGAGAGCACGACACCCCGGGTTCCGCGACGGAGTGTCGCGCCTATAGTGAGCGCACCAGCCACCGAGGGAGCCAGTACATGAAGAGTCTCAAAGCCCTGCTGATCGCCACGGTCCTCACTGCCGGGACTGCCTTCGCCCAAGAAGACGTGGAGCCCACCGACCCGAACGCGATCGCGCGCTCGGAGCTGATGAAGATGCAGGGTATGAATGCCGGCATCCTGGGCAAGATGGCCACGGGCGAAGCGCCCTATGACCTCGCCAAGGCCGAAGCCGCCAAGGCCTCGTTGATCGAGACCGCAGGCAAGATCGAAGCCACCTTCAAGGACCAGGGCGCGGCCGACCCGGCTTCGAAAGCCAAGCCGGAAATCTGGGCGAACTGGGACGACTTTCTGGTGAAGGCCAAGGCGCTGGGCGATGCGGTCGGGGCGATGGATGTCGCCTCGGCGGAAGGCATCGGCGCGGGCATGGGGGCAGTCGGCGGCGCCTGCGCCGCGTGCCACAAGGCCTATCGCGCGGCACCCTGAACCAGTTCGGCGCATTGCCGGATCGAAAGGCTCCGGTCATTGGACCGGAGCCTTTCCCGTCATCCGCAGGTCACCCGCTCGATCACGTCGCGACGGTCAAGCCAGATGTTCAGCCGCTCGGAGTTGAAGTCCATCGTCACCGCCATGCCGTACCGGATGACCCGAACATCCTGGCCGAAGCGCATCCCGTCCAGCAGGACGCCGGGCTTGCCCACCAGATACTGCAGCTCGTCCGCGCCGCAGGACGCCAGATTGTCCGGCGGGGGCATCGGCACCGGTGCCATCACGCAGGCCGCCAACACAAGCGGGGCGAGGAGCAGGGGGGAGGCGTGTTTCATTGTCGGATCCTCATGAGTCGCGAGTCGAATCCCGCATTGCTTTACGCCCCAGTTTGGCACAGGTTCCGGGAAATCTCTGAGGGAGGGAATTCCAGATGCGCACCCGTGCCGCCGTCGCCCTGGCCGCCGGCCAACCGTTGCAGGTCATGGAGGTCAACCTCGACGACCCGAAAGCGGGTGAGGTCCTGATCGAGATCAGGGCCACCGGCATCTGCCATACCGACGAATTCACCCTGTCGGGCGCCGACCCCGAGGGTTTGTTTCCCGCGATCCTCGGCCATGAAGGCGCGGGCGTGGTGGTGAAATGCGGCCCCGGGGTGAAGGCGCTGAAACCGGGCGACCATGTGATCCCGCTCTACACGCCGGAATGCCGCGAGTGCCCCTCGTGCCTTTCCCGCAAGACCAACCTCTGCACCGCGATCCGCGACACGCAGGGCAAGGGGCTGATGCCGGACGGCACCACGAGGTTTTCCATGCTCGACGGCACGCCGATCTTTCACTACATGGGCTGTTCGACCTTCGCCAACCACACGGTCCTGCCGGAGATTGCGCTGGCGAAGGTCCGTGACGACGCGCCCTTCGACAAGATCTGCTACATCGGTTGCGGCGTCACCACTGGCATCGGCGCGGTGCTGAACACCGCCAAGGTCGAACAGGGTGCCACCGCCGCCGTCTTCGGGCTGGGCGGCATCGGGTTGAACGTGATCCAGGGCCTGAAACTGGCCGGGGCCGACAAGATCATCGGCGTCGACATCAACGACGACAAGGAGGAATGGGGCCGCAAGTTCGGCATGACCCATTTCGTCAACCCGACGACGATCGAGGGCGACGTGGTGAGCCACATCGTCGGCATGACCAGAACGCCTTTCGACAAGATCGGCGGAGTGGATTACTCGTTCGACTGCACCGGCAACGTCAAGGTGATGCGGGCCGCCCTTGAATGCACCCATCGCGGCTGGGGCCAGTCCATCGTCATCGGCGTCGCCCCGGCCGGCGCGGTGATCGAGACGCGGCCCTTCCAGCTGGTCACCGGCCGGGTCTGGAAAGGCACCGCATTCGGCGGCGCGCGGGGCCGGACCGATGTGCCGAAGATCGTCGACTGGTACATGGACGGCAAGATCGAGATCGACAGCATGATCACCCACATCCTGCCCCTGGACCGCATCAACGAGGGCTTCGACCTGATGCACGCGGGCAAGTCGATCCGGGCGGTGGTGGTCTACTGATCTTGCCTTGAGGCGCGTGCGTCGAGCGTTTCGCGCGTGCTACACTGACGACCCCGAGGCCACCGGCCTCCAGGCCGCCGAGGCGCTGGGGATCGACCCTGCCGTGATGCTGAAGACCCTGATGGTCGAGGTTGACGGCAAGCCCGCCTGCTGTGTCATCCCGGCGGACCGGCAACTGTCGATGAAGCGTGTGGCTGCGGCCTTGCCGGCCCAGGCGACCTGAGACCCGCAGCTATCCAGCCAGATCCGGCCTGCACCACAGGACGTCGGTTGTGTCCAAAGCCGGACTGCCGCCAAGACATGACGGCAGCCAAAAACTATCGGTCGGGCAGACCTTAGCGCCCCTTCGCCCAGGCGAGATAGGGCCGCTCGATCCACAGCGTCGCCGCCACCGACACCGCGATCGAAAAGGCACCCAGACCGAGCAGGGCGGTCAGCGACCCGTAGGGCGCGACTCCTGCCATTCGCAGCAAGGTTCCCACAACGGAAAAGATCAGCAGGTGCAGAAGATACAAGAGATACGAGGACTCGCCCCAGACCAGCGCCCAGGTCGGCATCCGCCAGCCCGACGCCACCATCCCGTAGACCAGCAAGGCCGAGGGCAGGCCCGCCACCCAGACCCGCCCCCAGGCGAAGGTGACGATCTCGGCCACCACCAGGCCCAGACCGACCGCCCCCAGCACCAGCGCAGGCACGGCCCCCGCCCGCCAGCCCTTGCGGAACGCCAGGGCAATCAGCGCGCCGAACAGGAACTCCACCGCGCCGGAATAGACGACCAGGCCGAAGGCGCGCGGCAGGGTCACGGGCGCATACATCAGCACCAGCACCAGTGCCGACCACAAAACCAGCGCCGCGACCGCGCCACGCACGCCCCAGCGGAAGAAGGTCGCGGCGAAGATCAGGTAGAAGACGCCCTCGACGGTCAGCGTCCAGGCCACCGCCATCACCTGGTCCGGCACCGGCAGAAGCAGGACCGACACCAGGATCTTTCCTGTCGAGGGCCAGTCCGACCAGTCACCCCGCAGGACCGCATCTCCGGCCAGCGCCAGCAGGGTCAGCGCCAGAACCGCCCAGTAGGGCGGCACGATCCGCCAGAACCGCTGCCGCAGAAACCATTCCGGCCCCCGGTCCTGCCGTCCCTGCATCGCGTGGAAGATCACGAAGCCCGAGATGACGAAGAACACGTCGACCCCGACTTCGCCGCGCTTGAACCAGATGAGAAAGCCCGGATCGTATCCCTCGTTGACCGAGCCGGCTTGCAGGTGAAACAGCACGACCAGCGTCGCCGCAACCCCGCGCAGCATCTGCAATCCGCCGATCATCCGTGACGCCCCCGTATTCCCGCGCGATCTTGCCCGGACCTCTCTGCAAGTCAACCAGACGATTGCGCTTTCCTTGCGACCGCGGCTCGGCCACAAAGAGGCCCGACACCGGAGACCCCATGCCCGCAGACACCCGCGCCCCCCGCCTGGCCGTCCTGATCGACGCCGACAACATCCCGGCCCGCCACATCGAAGCCGTTCTGGACGAGATCGCGGGCCTGGGCGAGCCGTCCGTCCGTCGCGTCTACGGCGACTGGTCCAGCTCGGCCCTTGGCCAGTGGAAGGAAAAGGCCCGCAGCCTTGGTCTGGTCATGCACCAGCAATCCGCCAACACCAAGGGCAAGAACGCAAGCGACATCGGCCTGGTGATCGACGCGATGGACATCCTGCATGCGGGCAAGGTCGACGGCTTCGTTCTGGTTTCCTCGGACAGCGATTTCACCCGACTTGCATCCCGCATCCGTGAGGATGGGCTGCAGGTGATCGGCGTCGGCGAAAGGAAGACGCCGGAATCGCTGCGCAACGTCTGCAACCGCTTTCTGTTCCTGGAAAACCTGACCGCCGCACCCGAACCCGCCGCTGACATGCCGACGCCGACGAAACCGGCAAAGGAACCTGCAAAGTCCGAAAAGGATCCGCCGTCCAGGGCGATCCCGCTGATCCTTGCCGCGATGAAGAAGATCGGGATCGAGGAAGACAGCTATTCCCTTGGCCAGCTTGGCCAGGTGTTGACCCAGCTTTATCCCGACTTCGACAGCCGCAGCTACGGCAGCGCCCGGCTGTCCGATCTTTTGAAGCGCACGGGAAGGTTCGACGTCCAGAAGGGCGAGGGCAATCACCTGATGGTGCGCGACAAGGCCTGACGCGGACGGCGTGGGCGCACGATTCCCTTTACCCGGTCCAGCGCCCGACTGCCTGCCGGATGCCGCCCAGCACGTTCAGCCCGGTCCGCCGCGCCGCGGCATAGCCCCGATCCACCGTCACATCCGCGCCGGGGCGGCCCTTGTGGATGATCGATGTCCCGATCTGTGCGACATGGCCGGACAGGAACACCAGGCCGCCGACCCGGTGAACGGGCTTCATCGCGCCGTAGTCGGCACCGCAATGGCCGTCGCGGTCGAAGTCGGGGATGCCGAGGCCGACGCGGATGGCCAGTGCTTCGGCCGAGGTCATGGCGGTCGCCTTCCCCACCACCTTGCGCCGCTGCCCCGATTCGCCGCCATGGTGGATCGCAGGCGGCACCGCA
Organism: Rhodobacterales bacterium 32-66-9; assembly: GCA_002280405.1. Lineage (GTDB taxonomy): Bacteria > Pseudomonadota > Alphaproteobacteria > Rhodobacterales > Rhodobacteraceae > Tabrizicola. The sequence continues at coordinate 5,866 of NCDY01000031.1, forward strand.
GCGGCGGAAGCCGGGTGGAGGACGCGAGGACGACACCGAAGGTCCGATCGGACGCGCCGATTGATCCAGCCTGCGCAAGGGCTTGGCGCGCATCGTGCGGCCCTGAACCGGCGCTCTCTTCAAATCCGCATTCATCAATCGTGACGCATTGCCTACCTTGCCGGTAAAAGGAGCATCGCATGACCCTCGTTTCGCTTGGACTCGACACCTTCGGCGACGTCTCGCTTGGACCGGACGGCCAGCCGCAACCCATGGACCGCGTCCTGCGCGAGGTGCTGGACCAGGCCAGGCTTGCCGACGAAATCGGTATCGATTTCATCGGCCTGGGCGAACATCACCGTCCCGATTTCGCGATCTCCGCGCCCGAGATCGTCCTGGCGGCGATCGCCGGGCGGACCCATCGGATCAAGCTTGGAACGGCGGTCACCGTCCTGTCGACCGACGACCCCGTCCGCGTCTTCCAGCGATTCTCCACGCTGAACGCCGTGTCGAACGGGCGTGCCGAGCCGATCCTCGGGCGCGGGTCGTTCACCGAAAGCTATCCCCTGTTCGGGCATGAGCTGCAGGACTACGATCTGCTCTTCGAGGAACGGCTCGATCTTTTTGCCAACCTCCTGCGCAACCCCCGGGTCACCTGGTCCGGCCAGACCCGCAGCCGGCTGAACGATCAGCCGGTTTTTCCGCAGCTGGGCCAGCCGATGACGGTCTGGGTCGGTGTCGGCGGCAGCCCGGAAAGCGTGGTCCGTGTCGTCCGGCAGGATATGCAGCTGATGCTTGCCATCATCGGCGGCGACGCCGCCCGCTTCGCGCCATACGTCGACCTCTACCAGCGCGCCTGTGCCCAGCTTGGCAGACCCGTCCGGCCGGTGGGTGTCCATTCTCCCGGTTTCGTCGCGCAGACCGATGAAATCGCGCAGGAGATCCTTTGGCCGCACTATGCCGACATGTTCGGTCGCATCGGTCGAGAACGCGGCTGGCCGCCGGTGACCAAGGAGCGCTATCTGGCCGAGGTTCACCAGGGTGCGCTCTGCGTGGGCAGTCCCGAGACGGTTGCGCGGAAGATCGCGAAGACCGTGAAAGTCCTGGGAGTCCAGCGGTTTGACATGAAATACTCGACGGGCGCAGTTCCGCATGCCGACCTTATGGATTGCATCCGGCTTTATGGCGAGAAGGTCATCCCGATGGTGCAGGACATTCTGGCCGATCAGGCGGCCTAGCACCCAAGATGTCGTGGCATGACGTCAGGCCCCCCGGCTGCAATCCATGCCCGACCGACACCCGGTCGTCGAAGACAAAACACTGTCCATGCCAAAGGCTCTCTGATTCCGGCATGTCCTCTAGGTATTTCAGGATCCCGCCCTTCAGGTGGCAGACCTGTTCAACCCCTTGGCCCAGAAGATAATTCGTCGATTTCTCGCAGCGAATGCCGCCTGTGCAGAACATGGCAATCCGCTTGCCCGCGAACCTGTGCCGGTTCGCCTGCCACCAGTCCGGAAACTCGCCGAAGGCGCGGGTGCCGGGATTCACCGCGCCATGGAAGGTTCCGATGGCAACCTCGTAATCGTTGCGGGTGTCGATCACCACGGTCTGGGGATCGCGGACCAGCGCGTTCCAGTCCCGTGCCGTGACATAGCTTCCGACCCGTGACCGAGGATCCACCTCGGGCTGCCCCATCGTCACGATCTCGCGCTTCAGGCGCACCTTCATCCGCCCGAAAGGCAGAGTTTCCGCCGGACTTTCCTTCCACTCCAGGCCGGCGCAGCCGGGCAGGGCCCGGATCGCCCGCAGCACCGCGTCGATCCCGGCACGCGACCCGGCGATGGTGCCGTTGATGCCTTCGGGCGCAACAAGCAGCGATCCTTTCACCCCGTTCGCCGCGCAGACCTGCAACAGCCCAGGCCGGAGCGCCGCAGGCTCCGGGAAGCAGGTGAAGTGATACAGGGCGGCCACGATGAGCATGTCTTCCCTTTGCGCCGAAGTGCCCGGAATTTCAAGCGCTTCGCTTGACGCTTGCGCGCCTCCGACTTAGGCAGGGAGGATGACCCCGGGGGGAGCCCGCGATGAGACCCGCGAACCAGGCGCTGATCGTGATCGACGTGCAGAACGACTTCTGCCCCGGCGGCGCGCTGGCCGTCGCCGGTGGTGACGAAATCATCAGCCGGATCAACATGTTGATGGGGGATTTCGCGACCGTGGTCCTGACCCAGGACTGGCATCCGGCCACCCACGCCTCGTTTGCCGCCAACCATCCGGGTGCTGTGCCTTTCAGCCTGGCGACCATGCCTTACGGCCCGCAGGTCCTCTGGCCGACCCATTGCGTCCAAGGCACGCTGGGGGCCGAGTTCCATGCAGACCTGAAGACCGACCCGGCGCAACTGGTCATCCGCAAGGGCTTTCGGTCCGCGATCGACAGCTATTCCGCCTTCTTCGAGAACGACCGCCAGACGCCAACCGGGCTTGAAGGCTACCTTCGCAACCGGGGCGTGTCGGCGGTGACGCTGGTCGGCCTTGCGACCGACTACTGTGTTGCCTACTCGGCCCTGGATGCCGCGCGGCTGGGGTTCACGGCGACCGTCCTTGAAGGGGCGACCCGCGCCATCGACCTGAACGGAAGCCTGGCCGAGGCGCGGGACAAGATGCGCGCGGCTGGCGTCGCGCTGGAGGTCTGACGCCATGGACATCGCGACCCGAGTCTGGGACCACAAATGGAAGATCGACCCCATCGTGCGGTCGCTGATCGACACCGACTTCTACAAGCTTCTGATGTGCCAGTCGATTTTCCGGAACAAGCCGGACACGACCGTGGTCTTCAGCCTGATCAACCGGTCGACCAGGGTGCGCCTGGCCGATCTGATTGACGAGGGCGAGCTGCGCGAGCAGCTGGATCATGTGCGGTCGCTGTCGCTCAGCCGTGGCGAAAGCACCTGGCTGCGCGGCAACACGTTCTATGGCAAGCGCCAGATGTTCCGCCCGGATTTCATGGAATGGTTCGAGGGCCTGCGCCTGCCCGCCTATCATCTGGAAAAGCGCGACGGGCAGTTCGAGCTGAGTTTCGAAGGTGCCTGGCCCGAGGTCATGCTGTGGGAAATCCCCGCTCTGGCTGTGCTGACGGAGTTGCGCAGCAGAGCCGCGCTGAACACGCTGGGCCGGTTCGAGCTGCAGGTGCTTTACGCCCGCGCCATGACCCGGCTTTGGGAAAAGATCGAGCGGCTGCGCCGGATCGACGGGTTGCGCATCGCCGACTTCGGAACCCGCAGGCGCCACGGCTTCCTGTGGCAGGACTGGTGCGTCCAGGCGATGCAGGAAGGCCTGGGCGCCAAGTTCACCGGCACCTCGAACTGCCGCATCGCCATGCGCCGCGATATCGAGGCGATCGGCACGAACGCCCATGAACTGCCGATGGTCTACAGTGCCCTGGCCAATTCGGACGAGGAACTGCGCCAGGCCCCCTATCGGGTTCTGGCCGACTGGCACGAAGAACATGACGGCAATCTTCGGATCATGCTGCCGGACACCTATGGCACCGAAGGCTTCCTGAAGAATGCGCCGGACTGGCTGGCCGGCTGGACCGGCATCCGGATCGATTCCGGCGATGCGGCGAAGGGGGCCGAGACGGCGATCCGCTGGTGGAAGGACCGGGGCGAAGATCCGAGGACGAAGCTGGTGATCTTTTCGGACGGGCTGGATGTGGAGAAGATCGAGGAGCTTTACGCCCGCTTCACCGGGCGGGTCAAAGTGTCCTTCGGCTGGGGGACCATGCTGACCAACGACTTTCGCGGGCTGGTTCACGATGACGCGCTGGCTCCGTTCAGCCTGGTCTGCAAGGCCTTGTCGGCGAACGGCAGGCCAACGGTCAAATTGTCGGACAACCCGGCCAAGGCGATGGGCCCGAAGGCCGAGATCGATCGCTACAAGCGCGTCTTCGGCGTGGGCATCCAGGAGGCACAGGAGGTTGTGGTCTAGCTAATGCGTGATGCGGAAAAGTGGACTCCGGTTTTCCGCATCGATCACGCGACCACCAAGACCCGAGATCGGGATGATGTTTCCATCAAACATCATCCCGGTCTAGGCCAGAACCATTGCCGCACAAGCCGTCGCCCGGGCCAGATGGCTGCGATGGATCGGGTCTTCGCGGGCCAGCCTCAGCGTCGCCCAGCCCACCGAAGCCAGGCTGCGGGCCAGGGTGCAGGCATCGACCATGGCCCGGTCCGTGGTGCCGTACCCCGCCATCAACGCGTCGCGCAGCAAGGGATGTTCGGGGTGCCGCACGGTCTGCAACAGGGCGGTGCCGAGGTCATAGAGGCGAAAGCCGAAACCGGCATCGTCGAAGTCGATCAGAGATACCGAACGGTCGTTCACAAGTACATTCTCGCGCAGCACATCGGCATGGATCAGGCCGATGTCGCCGGCCAGACGTTCCCGCAGGGCGTCGCGGGCGCGGATCAGCACTGCGCGCTGATCGGCGGTGGCGGATGGGTGCTCCCAGAAACGGCCCCAGAGCGGCTGTTCGCCGACCAGACCGTCAAGGTCCCAGCGCGGGCGGGTGAAGTCATCAGGCAGTGCCAGGGCGTCGGTCGCCCGGTGCACCTGGCGCAACAGCGCCCCGAGCGCGTGGTAAAGATCGAGGATCCCGGAGATGGGGCGCGTGAACGGCAGGCTTGCCTCACCCAGGGCTTCCCCATCCATCCAGGCGAGTACCGAGGCATGGCGGCCGTCGTGCAGACCGACGAGCGGTCGTCCGTCCAGCGCGGGCAAGGCCGCCGGAACCGGAAGTCCGGCGCGCGCGAGTTCGGCGCACCACCACAGCTCGGACCGGATCGCCGCGGCGGACTGGTATCCCGCACGGTGCAGGCGCAGCGCGGCGCGGGTTCCTGACGGCAGTGCCATTTCGAAGACATGGTTCTCGCGGTTGCGCAGGGTCCGCAGGATGCGACCGCCCCAGGCCCGTGCAGCGGTTTCGGCGGGGGTCACTCTTCGTCGCCCACCTTGCCGCGCAGGACTTTCACCTCGCCGCGCGCGGTCTTGGCGGCGGCCCTGCGGCGCTGGCTGCCGAGGGTCGGCTTCGTGGCAATCCGGCGCTTCGGAGCCACCAGGGCTGCGCGGATCATCTCGACCAGTCGGGCGCGCGCGATCTCGCGGTTCCGCACCTGACTGCGGGTTTCATCCACCTGCAGCACGATTGCGCCCTCCAGCGTCCAGCGCCGTCCGGCCAGCTTTTTCAGGCGCGCCTTCACGCCGGGGGTCAAATGCGGCGACCGCTCAGCCTCAAAGCGCAATTCGACGGCGGTCGAGACCTTGTTGACGTTCTGCCCGCCGGGACCGGAGGCCCGCATGAAGCTTTCCGCAAGCTCCCAGTCGGCGATGGCAAGGGTTTCGGTGACGTGCAGCATGGCCTGGCTATGGTGTGACGCGACAAAGCGGACGCGCCAAGAATTCCGGAAAAATCTTGGGCGCTGTCGGACGAAATAGAGAAAGGGCTGCCCTGCTCAGGCAACCCTTTCCGAGATCCAAGGAGATGGGCCAGTTAGGGCATCCAAATCCAATCGGTGGTCTATTTCCCAGGGGCTGCCCTTAGAAAATACGCCTCCCGACTGTCCCGACACCTCTCTCCAATATCACTCTAGACACTGGATCACCTCCTTTCAAAAAGTTGCCGATGGGTTGAGCCTGCCACAGATTTTGTGTTTGTCAAAACAAATCACGCAACCCTTGCACCAAGCCTGGCGACTGCCAATCGAAACGGCAGCAATGCCACCAGAGCAAGCAAGAGCTTCACCAACCAGTCACCGACGGCCAGCGACACCCAGAACGGAGCCTGCGGTCCAAGGCCCAGAAGCGGTGCAGCCGCCGTCGCCCAGGACACGTCATTCGTTGGCTCCAAGAAGGTCAGCGCGGCGGAAAAGGCGACGGTGAAGAAGATGGCCGTGTCCAGCGTCGAGGAGACCAGGGTCGACACCAGCGGGGCCTTCCACCAACCGCCTTGCCGCAGCCGGTTGAAGACCGAGATGTCCAGAAGCTGGGCACACAGAAAGGCAAGGCCGGAACCGATCGCGATGCGGAAGGTCACCAGCGGGCCGAACTCGCCGATGATCCGCGTGCCGATGAAGGAACAGAGTATTCCGGTGGCAAATCCGGCCAGCACCACGCGGCGGGCGGCGGCGGGACCCTGCAGCCGGTTCGTCAGATCGGTGATAAGGAAGGCAAAGGGATAGGTCAGTGCCCCCCAGGTCAGGAACCTGCCCAGCGGGTATTGGACAAGGATGTTCGAGGCGACGACAATCGTCGCCATGGCCAGGACGCCGGGAAGAAGGATGCGCATGCTGCTTTTCCGTTTTGACAAGGTCGCGGAGACTTGACCCCGACCGTCGGGGCGCAGGCGGCCTATACCGCGTCGGCGGGCAAGTCAACTGGTCCGGGACGAGGACGCCCAGGCACCGCTTCCGCAGGCGAAGTTGGCGGATGGTGCGGCTGCAGAGACCGCGCCGCGCCCGCTGTCCCGCGCGGTGGCCGACCGGTCCGTCACAAACCGCTCCGAACGCGGGTCGGCATCACGCGGACATCTCGCCTTTGGGTCTGACGAAAGACAGCAGAACCAGGCCGATCAGGAACAACAGAACCAGCGGCGCGATCCCGATCCGCTGCGATCCGCTGATCGTGGTCGCCAGCGCGATCAGCGCCGGCGACATGAAACTTGCAACCTTGCCGGACAGTGCGAACAGGCCGAAGGCCTCGGTCGCACGATCCGGCGTGGTGTGGCGCGCCATCATCGTGCGCGACGCCGCCTGCAATGATCCCCCCGCCGCCCCGATCAGCGCGCCGCAGGCGAAGAAGATCTGGTCGGGAAGGCCCGACGCCGGGTCCATCGCGATCCCCCAGATGCTTTCCCGCGTCATGCCGACGATGATCAGGCAGACGACGATCAGCACGATGATCGAAACCATGATCACCGGTTTCGGCCCGAAGGCCCGGTCCGCCCGGCCGCCGATGAAGGCCGCCACCATGGCCGTCACCGCGCCGACTATGCCGAAGATGCCGATCTGGATGATCGACCAGCCAAGAACGCCCGAGGCATAGACCCCGCCAAATCCGTAAAGCGCGTTCAGCGCATCGCGGTAGAACAGCGACGCGGCAAGATAGGCGGCAAGGCTTTTGCGGAAGCGCAGGCTGCGGATCAGATCCCTGAGGCTGGCAAAGGCGCGGCCGACATGCAGCGGGCGGCGCTCGGTATGGGGTTCCCTGACCCACAGGAAGAACGGGATCATGAAGACGACGAACCAGATCGCGGTGAAAGGGCCGACGAACCGGGTGCCCTCGCGCGCTTCGGGGTCGAGGCCGAAAAGCGGCGCGGTGCCCAGCAGCGTCAGCCCGCTGTCCGCCCCTTCGGCGAAGAACAGCAGCATGATGACCAGGGCGAGAAGGCCGCCGAGGTAGCCGAACGCAAAACCCGAGCCGGAGATAGCACCCAGATCGTCGGCCTGGGTCAGCGACGGCATCAGCGCGTTGGTGAAGATCGTCGCGAACTCCATCCCGATGAAGCCGATCCCGAACAGGCCGACCGCCCAGAACAGCATCCCGTCGCCGCCGCCCGGGGCAACCCACCACAGCCCCGCCGATCCCACGACGTAGAACCCCGAAAACGTCCAGACCCAGACGAGGCGCCGCCCGGTGCCGTCGGCAATCGCACCCAGGATCGGTGCCAGCAGGGCGATGGACCCCGAGGCGATGGCAAGACCCCATCCCCAGTAGGCCTGAGCGGCGGCCTTTGCGGCCTCTTCGTCCAGGCCCCCGCCCATGTAGTAGCCACGAGCGATTTCAGCGAAATACGGCCCGAAGATGAAGGTCAGCAAAAGCGTGTTGTAGGGCTGGCTGGCCCAGTCGAAGAAGTACCAGCCCCAGATCCGCTTTTTCGCGCTTGTCATGCCTGCCCCCGGTTTTGCGCTGAAGTGAAGCCGGAAAAGCCCGTCGGCGCAAGGGAAGGCCTTGAGGTCGCCCCGAGCGTGTCAAAGGCGGAACCGGCCACCGGGCAAGACCGGCGACATGGAGCGCGTCTCAACGCCGGGGCGGCCAGGGTCGCGTGGCCTCGGCGGCGATCCAGGCCCGGACCCAGTCTGGCAGGGCCGGACTTTCGACTGCGGCGCCGAAGGCCTTCGCCAGATCTGCCGGTGGCACCAGTCCGGCTTTCGATACGACAGCCGACCGGATCAGGACATGCGAGGTGCATTCGTCGCCCTTCCACATCGACTGTTCCATGTAAAGAAAGCGGTCGTCCCACCCCAGGCAGCGGCTGTGGGTGGTCAGCCGGGAAAACAGCGTCACCCGCCGTCGGTAGCGCACCGAAGAGCCCGCGACGGTCATCCCCCAGCCCCGGTCCCGCAGGATCCGGTGCAACGCGGTCCGCGCCCCAAGGGACAGACGGCCGAGGTCGAACAGTGTAAGCGTCCGTCCGTTGTTCAACTCGACCCAGGGGTCAAGATCCCAGGGCCAGCACAGCTGATGGCTGACATGAGTATCGAAAAGCCCGAGGGGCGGCATCCGGCGGGCACGGGCCAACTCTTTGAACATGCGCAGGAACGGATACATCGGCATCTCCGGTTTCGCGCGCAGGGGTGGCCCGGCAAAGGCATGGCGTCAAGAGATACGCTGCGGAAGCCATTGCCCTTGGCGCGCCCTGCCGCTAGGTCTGGCGCAACCTGCGCCGGAGTGCCCGATGACCTCGCTATACCAAATCCTGACGCTGATCCTTGACATTGTGGTGTTCATCATCCTTGCCCATGTCATCATGAGCTGGTTGATCAACTTCCAGGTTCTGAACATCCGGCAGCCGCTGGTGTCGCAAATCTGGTATGGGCTGAACCGGATGCTGGAGCCGCTTTACGCCCCGGTCCGGCGGCTGTTGCCCGCGATGGGCGGCCTTGACCTTGCCCCGCTCGTGGTCCTGATCGCGGTCTATGCCCTGCAGATCATCCTGCGCAACAACGTGGCCGCGTTCCTGTGAACCAAGCCTGACGTCAGTGGACCGCGCCGCCGAGCTTTTGCAGTCCGTCTTCGGCTTTCCCGACTTCCGCCCCGGTCAGGCGGAAATCGTCGAGGCCGTCCTGCAGGGTCGCAACACGCTTGCCATCATGCCCACCGGCGGCGGAAAGTCCCTGTGTTTCCAGTTGCCCGCGCTGTGCCGCGCGGGGGTGACGGTCGTCATCTCTCCGCTGATCGCGCTGATGCGGGATCAGGTGCGGGCGTTGCGCGCGGCGGGGGTGGAGGCCGGGGCGCTGACCTCGGGCAATACCGAGGAGGAGACGGAAGAGGTCTTCGCGGCCATCGACGAGGGGCGGCTGAAGCTGCTTTACATGGCGCCGGAACGGCTGGCCTCGGGCGCGGCACTTCAGCTTCTCCGCCGGGCGCAGTGCAGTCTGATCGCGGTCGACGAGGCGCATTGCGTCAGCCAGTGGGGCCATGACTTCCGCCCCGACTACCTGCGGATCGGCGAGTTGCGCCGTGCGCTGCGGGTGCCGCTGGCCGCCTTCACCGCCACGGCGGACGAAGAGACCAGGGCCGAGATCGTCACCCGCCTGTTCGATGGCGAGGCCCCGGCCACTTTCCTGCGCGGCTTCGACCGGCCGAACATCCATCTGGCCTTCGCCGTCAAGGACAGCCCGCGCGACCAGATCCTGCGCTTTGCCGCTGCGCGGCGGGGGCAATCCGGCATCCTCTACTGCGCGACCCGGGCGAAGACCGAGACTTTGGCCCAGGCGCTGCGCGAGGCCCGACATGAGGCCGTTGCCTATCATGGCGGAATGGAGGCCGACGAGCGCCGCCGGGTCGAGACCCGGTTCCAGCGCGAGGACGGGCTGATCGTGGTGGCGACCATCGCCTTCGGCATGGGGATCGACAAGCCCGACATCCGCTGGGTGGCGCATGCCGATCTGCCGAAGTCGATCGAGGGCTACTATCAGGAAATCGGTCGCGCGGGCCGGGACGGGTCGCCTGCCGAGACGATGACGCTGTATGGCCCCGATGATATCCGCCTTCGCCGCTCGCAGATCGACGAGGGGGCCGCGCCGCCGGACCGCAAGGCCGCCGACCACGCCCGACTGAACGCGCTTCTGGGGCTGGCCGAGGCCTTGGGCTGCCGCCGCCAGGTGCTGCTGGGCTACTTCGGCGAACAGGCGGGGCCCTGCGGCAACTGCGACCTCTGCGACCGGCCGGCGCTGTTGTTCGACGCGACCGATGCGGTCAGGAAGGCGCTGTCGGCGATTCTGCGGACGGGGGAGTGGTTCGGGGCGGGGCATCTGATCGACATCCTGACCGGGACCGCGACGGCCAAGGTCCGCGAGCGGGGGCATGACCGGCTGCCGACCTTCGCGGTCGGGCGCGACCTGTCGAAACCCGCCTGGGGGGCGGTCTTCCGGCAGATGATGGGCCGCGATCTGGTGCGGCCAGACCCCGACCGGCACGGGGCGCTGCGCTTGACCGAGACCGCACGGCCTGTCTTGCGGGGCGAGGCGATGGTGACCCTGCGGCGGGATACGGTCGTGGCGGCGGAAGACAGGGAGGCGGTGGTCCGGGCGCAGGTGGCGGATGAGGACCTGGGGCTTCTGGCGGCTCTGAAGGCCAGGCGGCGGGCGCTGGCGGAGGCGCAGAATGTGCCGGCCTATGTGGTCTTCCCGGACAGGACGCTGATCGAGATGGCGGAGAGGAAGCCTGCCAACCTCGACCAGATGGCGGGGATCACCGGGGTCGGGGCGAAGAAGCTGGAAAGCTATGGGGCGGCGTTTCTGGAGGTGATCACCGGGGCGGCGGCGGGGCTACACCCGGCGCGGATGAAGCTCGTCGGGCGGCCGGAGGGGGGCATGTTCGACCGGCTGGCCGAGGTGCAGCTTCGGCTGGCCCGGGGAGAGGACGGGACGGGCAAGCATCTCAGCTGCACCCATTCGACGCTGCGGGCGATTGTCGAGCGGCGACCTTCGACGCTGCGGGAGATGCAGGTGATCCAGGGGATGGGGGAGCAAAAGGTGGAGCGGTTCGGGGAGGCTTTCCTGGCGGTCCTGCGCGAGGGGTGAGGGTTCGCGTCCACGCGTGGACCGGTTTTGGGCGATACTGAAATCAATGTGTTGACTGTGGGCATTAACGATCTGGAAAGATCTCCGCCCGCGCATCGGGGTGGCGGGCGTCAGCGAAATCGAGCGCTGACGCGCGAAGACCTTTGTCTCGCCTCTGGCCTTCGGCCAACCGGCTCGGGCGTCGGGGGTGCTTCGCCCCCCGAACCCCCAGAGGATATTTTGCGAAGGGAAAGGCGGAGCCGGGGGCCATTTTCGGCGATCCGGCCATGCCTGGCGGCAGGCGTCGGGCCAGTTCGCCGGACGGGCGGGATCAGGCGGCGTCAACCGAGGCCATGACCGGCGAACGCGCGTCGCGCGGGCGAAACTCGCTCAGCGCGCCTTCGATGGCGGTCTTGCGCAAGGGTTTTGTCAGGTAGCGGTCGATCCCGGCGGCCAGGATGCCGTCGGCGTCGCCGTCCATCGCATGGGCGGTCACGGCGACGATGGGCACCTGCGACCCCTTGGCCCGGATCGTGCGCGCGGCCTCTTTCCCGTCCATTTCCGGCATCGAGATGTCCATGAAGATGAGGTCGGGCTGGAAACTTTCCTGCATCTCGACCGCGATGCGGCCGTTGTCGGCAAAGCGCAGATCGATGTCCATGTCGCGCACCATCTTCTGGAAGACGAGCTGGTTCGTCCGGTTGTCTTCCGCCGCCAGCACCCGCATCTGGCGCAGCTCTGACGGCGCGATCAGTGCCGCTTCCTCCACCACGGCGGCGACGGGCGCGGTCAGCGACTGGAGGTGCCGGTAAAGGTCCGACCGCAGGATCGGCTTTTGCAGGATCGCCGCGAAGTCGTGCGCCAGAGTGCCCAGATGCATCGGGTTCGAGCTGAGCAGCATCACCGGCAGCGTATGGCCCGCGACGCGGATCTGGTCGAGAAGCTGCACACCGTCCATTTCCGGCATGGCGTGATCGGTCAGGACCACGTCATAGGCGGGGTCCTGCGCCAGACGCTCCAGCACCTCGGTGCCGGAGCGGCAAAGCGTGACCTCGATCCCGCAAGGCGCAAGCTGGCGTTCCAGGATGGTGCGGTTGATGAACTGGTCATCGACGGCGATCACCCGTTTCACCGCGACCGGCACCTGCACGGGGGCCGCATCCTCGGCCACGGGCAGGGTCACGCGGAAGCCGAAGCTGGAGCCCTTGCCGAAGTCGCTGTCGACCCAGACCGCCCCGCCCATGTGTTCGATCAGCCGCCGGGTGATCGCGAGCCCAAGGCCGGTGCCCTCGAACTTGCGGTTCCGCTCATCCTCGACCTGGTTGAACTCGCCGAAGATGTGGTCAAGGTAGTCCGGTGCGATGCCGATGCCGGTGTCTTCGACGGTGACATGCAGGGTCTGGGCGCCGTCCGCATCGTCGATGCCCACGACGCGGGTCAGCACATGGCCCTTTTCGGTGAACTTGACCGCGTTGCCGATCAGGTTGGTCAGCACCTGGCGCAGCCGCCCCGGGTCACCGACAAAGCGGGTCGGCAGGAACATGTCGAAGTCGATCATGAGGTCGATGCCCTTTTCCCGCGCCCGGGGCTGGAGAAGCATCGTCACCTCGTGGATCGTGCGTTCAAGGTCGAAGGGTTCGGGCCGCAGGGTCAGACGTTCCGCCTCGATCTTGGAATAGTCGAGGATGTCGTTGATGATGACCAGAAGCGCCTCGCCGGAGGAGCGGATGGTTTCGGCGAACAGGCGCTGTTCTTCGGTGAGCGCGGTGTCACAGAGAAGTTCGGCCATGCCGACGACGCCGTTCATCGGCGTGCGGATCTCGTGGCTCATGTTCGCCAGGAAGGCGGATTTGGCGCGGTTCGCGGCCTCGGCGGCCTTACGGGCGGCTTCCAGTTGCGCCTGCTGGTCGCGCATCGCGGTGATGTCGGTCCGCAGGCCGACGCGGCCCCCGTCCGGGGTGACATGATCGGATTCCAGGATCACCCGCCCGCCGGCCAACGTGGTTTCGGCAATCGTGTCGGCGGCGCGGAAATGCTGCATCCGGTCGGCAAGCCAGACTTCCTCGCGCCCCGCGGCCTCGGGCACATGGCCGTTTTTCAGGCCGTTGCGGAGCAGATCCTCGAAGGTGACGCCAGGCTGCATGAGCGGGGCGGAGTCGGGAAACATTTCACGGTAACGCTGGTTGCAGGCCAAAAGCCGTTCCTCCCGGTCAAAAAGGACAAAGCCATCGGGCAAGACGTCGATGGCAGCCCAGATGCGCATCTGTTCGGTGATGTCGATGGCCAGGGACACGAGGCCACCATCGTTCGCGCGGCGGTCCTGCAGCTTGATCCAGGTGCCGGTCTTCAGCTTGAGGGTCACAGGCTCGATCTGGTCTGCTTCGATCCGGGCGAGCATGCGGGCCGAGCAAGCCGCAGGCGTTTCGTCGCCAAGGTCGAGAATGTTGCGGACCAAGATGTCCACCATCTCGGCGTAGGTGATGCCGGGGGCGACGGGATGGCCCGCAAACCAGGCAAGGCAGGCCTCGTTCGCGGTGGCAAGGCGCAGCGCGGGGTCGAACACGGCAAAGCCGTCGCGCATGGTGTTGATCGCGTCCCAGAGGTGGCGTTCGGCCATCACGGCAGCGGTATGGGCGCGGTCGAGGTCCTGCACGAACCGGGTGTTCTGGTCCTTCAGCAGCTCTGCCTCGGTCAGGGCCGTCCTGACCGCCTGGCGCTGTGCGACAATCTGGTCCGACAGCGACCTGGCATGGATCGCCAGCTTTTCGTTGGCAGCGAACAGTTCGCGGCTTTTCTGGTCCAAGAGGCGTTCGGCCGCAAGCCGCGCGCGCCGTTCCCTGACCAGACGTTCGGTAAGATCCATGCTTTCCCAGCCGCGATTCTGCCTTGGTGCCGGGGCGCGGAAAGCACCGCACATCCGGTTTTCGCGACTACCCTCGCGCATCAGGATGAACCAAGGCTTAACGCCGGACGGGTCGGGGCCAGCTTGCGCGGCCGGCCGGTGCCATGCGACAGTCGTTCCAGTCGGCGAGGGAGGCATTTTCGATGCGGCGGTTTCTGAAAACGGCGGTTGCAGCGGCGGTTTTGGGTTGGTCGGGGATGTCCAGCGCGCAGGAGCTGATCCCCGAGCGGCGAGTCGTCGTCACCCAGGACCAGGACCTGCCTGGTGGCGACATTGCTTCGGTCTACGACACCACGATCGAGGCCTGCGAGCGGGCGGCACTGACCAATCCGCGCGCCACGGCCTATGTCTTCAACACGGTGAACGGGTCGTGCTTCATCAAGAACAGCCCGGATGCGGGGCAGTTCTTCGCGGGGGCCTATTCGGCCTATGTGATCGAGGCGGAAGCCGGAGTGCGGCAGGCTGCCAAGGCGCGGCGGGACGAGATCGCCTTTCTTCAGGACTGGGACATTCAGGCGGCCTTCGAGCAGGCCGCGGGGCTCGGGCGGCAGCACACGACGGGGCCCTGGACGGCGGAGGAGCATCTGCAGGCGGCTTACGAAGCCGAGGTGCGGGGCGACTGGGCCGGGGCGGCGGCCTTTACCGGGGCGGCGCTGAACCTGACCGACGACGCGGCGACCTGGGGCGAATTCGCGCGCCGACAGTTGCAGGCGGGGATCGCTGATGGGAACCAGTCGGAGTATTTCTTCAATCAGGCGTTCCTGTCGTCGATCAACGGCTATCTTCGCGCCGACAATCCGGCCTTGCGGCATTCGATCCTGGTGGTGATGGGCGACGTGCTGGAGCGCACCGGCCGGGGCAGGGACACGGTTGCTGCCTTGCGCCTGGCGCAATCCCTTCAGGAACGGACGGATACGGCGGCTCTGCTGGACGACGCCATCGGCAAATACGGCTTCCGCATCGTCGAGACGCTGGTGCAGTCCGACCTGGCCCGGCCCCGGATCTGCGCAACCTTCAGCGAGGATCTGGTGGCCTCGGGTGTGGACTATGCCAGCTTCGTCCAGCTTCCCGAGCCCGGGCTGGTGGTGGAAAACGGCGGGTATCGCCAGCTTTGCGTGGCAGGTCTGGAACACGGCAAGCGCTATGCGGTGACCTTCCGCGACGGGCTTCCGGCGGCGGACGGGCAAGTTATGGCCAAGTCGGTCGAGATCGCGCAATACGTTCGCGACCGCGCGCCCGGCGTGAAGTTCCCGGGACGCGGCTATGTGCTGCCGAAGGCGGGCGATGCGGCACTGCCGGTCGAGACGGTGAACACCGAAAAGCTGGACCTGACGCTGTTCCGCGTCACGGACCGGAACCTCTTGCGGTCGGTTCAGGACACCTATTTCGGCGCGCCGATCAACACCTATTCCGAGGAATACTTCGCCGACACCGTGGGCGAAGTGCTGTGGACCGGCACGGCCACGGTCGCGCAGGAGGTCAACAGGGACGTGACCACCCGCCTGCCGCTGGGCGAGGCGCTGGCGGGGCTTCCGGCGGGGATCTACGCGCTGAAGGCGGCGGTGCCGGGGGTGGATCCTTCCACCATCCCGCCGGGCTGGCAGTGGTTCGTGATCTCGGACCTTGGGATCACCACGATGTCGGGCGTGGACGGGCTGCATGTCTTCGTCCGCTCGCTGGGGACGGCGGAGGCGAAGGCGGGCGTCACGGTGGAGCTGTTGAACCGGGCCAACACCGTGCTGGGGACGGCCACGACCGACACGCAGGGCTATGCGCGGTTCGACGCAGGGTTGACGCGCGGCACGGGGGGCAGCGCCCCGGCAATGGTGGTGGTGAGGGAGGGTGACACCGACATCGCCTTCCTGTCGCTGGCCGACCCGGAGTTCGACCTGTCCGACCGCGGCGTCGAGGGGCGCGAGGCCGCGCCTCCGGTGGATGTGTTTGTCACCACCGACCGCGGCGCCTATCGCGCCGGCGAGACGGTCTATGTCACGGCGCTGGCCCGAGACGCGCAGCAGGCGGCGGTCGAAGGCCTGCCCTTGACGGCGGTGCTGAAGCGGCCCGACGGGGTGGAATATTCGCGGCAGCTGGTCGAGGATCAGGGTGCGGGCGGGCATGTGTTCAGCCTGCCCATCGCGGGCGGCGCTCCGCGCGGGGTCTGGCGGCTGGAGATGTATGCCGATCTCGACGCCCCGGCGCTGTCGGCAAAGACTTTCCTGGTCGAGGATTTCCTGCCCGAGCGCATCGATTTTGACCTGACCATGGCCGATGCGCCGCTTGTGCTGGGGTCGGGTCCGGCGGATCTGACCCTTGCGGCGCGCTATCTGTTCGGCGCGCCCGGCGCGGGTCTGGCCATCGAGGGCGAGGTTCTTTTGCGCGCGGCGAAGGGGTTGGACGCCTTTCCCGGATACGTCTTCGGGCGGTATGACCAGCCGTTCAGCGCGCAGATGACCGCGCTCGAGGCCGCCGGAACCGACGCGGACGGCACTGCCGTGATCCCGGTGTCGCTGCCGGCGGTCGAAGACCCGCTGCGCCCGCTGGAAGCGCGCGTGACGGTCCGCGTCGCCGAAGGCTCGGGCCGGCCGGTGGAACGTCAGGTGACGAAGGCCGTGATCTCGCCGGATCCGATGATCGGGGTGAAGCCGCTGTTCGACGGCGTGGCCCCTGAAGGCGGCGAGGCGCGGTTCCAGATCGTCGCGGTAAAGGGCGAGACGCCCGTGCCGCTGCCGGTCAAGTGGACGGTCAGCCGAGTGCAATACGACTACCAGTGGTATCAGTCCTACGGCAACTGGAACTGGGAGCCGGTGGTCAGCCGCGCCATCGTCGCCGAGGGAGAGGCGACCCTGGGTGCCGCGCCGGTCGAGATCGCGGCGGATGTGACCTGGGGGTCCTACGAGATCGTGGTCGAGCAGTCGGACGGCGGCAAGGCCTCGACCTCGATGGAGTTCTATGCGGGCTGGTATGCGCCTGCGGATGCCTCGGCCACGCCGGACACGCTGGAACTGTCGCTGGACAAGCCGGCCTACAAGCCGGGCGACACCGCGACGTTGCGGATCGTGCCGCGCTCAGGCGGAACGGCGCTGGTGACGGTGCTGTCGAACCGGCTCGTGTCGATGAAGGCCGTCGAGGTGAAGGAGGGCGAGAACCTGATCACTCTGCCCGTGACCGACGCATGGGGCGCGGGGGTCTATGTCACCGCCTCGGTCCTGCGGCCGATGGACGTGGCGGCGGGGCGGAACCCGGCGCGGGCCTTGGGGCTGACCCATGCGTCGATTGATCCGGGGGCGCGGGCGTTGCAGGCGACGGTCGAGGTCGCGGCCGAGGCGGCTCCGCGCGGGCCGCTGGAGGTGGCGGTGAAGGTCGACGGGGTGACGGCAGGCGAGACGGCCTTTGTCACCATCGCGGCGGTGGACGTGGGCATTCTGAACCTGACCGGGTTCGAGGCCCCCGATCCGAGCGATTACTATTTTGGCCAGCGGCGTCTGGGCGTCGGCATCCGCGACATCTATGGCCGTCTGATCGACGGCATGAACGGCGCTGTGGGCGAGGTCCGCTCGGGCGGCGATGCGGGCGCGCAGGCGCGGTTGCAGGCGCCGCCTCCGACGGAAGAGCTGGTGGCGTATTTCTCTGGGCCGGTGTCGGTGGGCCCGGACGGCACTGCGCGGGCGTCGTTCGACCTGCCCAGCTTCAACGGCACGGTGAAGGTGATGGCCGTGGCCTGGTCGAAGACCGACGGCAAGCGTGCCGCGCTTCCTGGCACCGGGGGACCGGACGCGGCTGCTCTTGGAAGTGGTCCACGCCACCGGGCCTTCGGGCCGGATGAATCTGAGCGTCAGCGCGTCGGGTCTGACGCTGGGGCAGGTGCCCTCGGGCTTTGACCTTGGCGACAAGGCCAAGGCGGTGTTCGAGGTGCCGGTGACGGCGGGGGATGTCGGGGTGCAGGCCATCGACATCAGCCTGACCACGCCGGACGGCAAGGTGTTGAAGAAGACGCTGACGGTGCCGGTGCAGGTGAACGATCCGGAAGTGGCGAAGATTTCGCGGCTTGGGCTGGCAAAGGGGCAAAGCTTCACCTTCGACGAGAATGTCTTTGCCGGGCTGGTTGCGGGGTCGGGCAAGGCGGTGATGGCGGTGGGGCCGCTGGCGCGGCTGAACGCGCCAGGCCTTCTGGCGGCGCTTGACCGCTATCCCTATGGCTGCACCGAGCAGATGACCAGCCGCGCGCTGCCGCTTCTCTACTTCGACGAGCTGGCCCGGGTGATGGACCTGAAAGGTGCCGAAAACATCCAGAAGCGGATCGACGAGGCGGTGGTGGAGATCCTGGCGAACCAGTCCTCGACCGGCGGGTTCGGGCTCTGGGGGCCGGGCGAGGGTGACTTCTGGCTCGATGCCTATGTCACCGATTTCCTGAGCCGCGCCAAGGCGCAGGGCTATGTGGTGCCGGACGTGGCGTTCAAGAGCGCGCTGGCGAACCTGCGCAACCAGGTGAACTACGCGCCTGATTTCAGCGCCGAGACCAATGGCGGCGGCGAGGCGCTGGCCTATGCGCTGATGGTGCTGGCGCGCGAGGGCGCGGCGGCGGTGGGCGATCTGCGCTACTACGCCGACGTGAAGGGCGAGGATTTCGCGACGCCCATCGCGATGGCGCAACTGGGGGCCGCGCTGGCAAGCTATGGCGATCAGGCGCGGGCCGATGCGATGTTCCGCAAGGCGGCGGCGAAACTTCAGGCGCTGGCCGGGCCGGATGTGGAACAGGTCTGGCGGGTGGACTATGGCACGCGCTTTCGCGACGCCGCGGCGCTCTTGACGCTGGCGGTCGAGGCGGGCTCGACCGCGGTGGACCGCGAGGCGCTGACCGACCGGATCGCGCGCCAGGGAACGAACCTGTCCACGCAGGAGGCGACCTGGGCCTTGCTGGCCGCCAATGCGCTGATCGACCGTCCGGGCGCCGAGGGGATCACCATTGACGGCAAGCCTGCCGATGGACCCCTGGTGCGAGTGCTGGACGCCGGCTCGGTGACGCCGGTGGTGGTCAGGAACGATGGCGCGGACACCACGGTCACGGTCACCACCTACGGGGTGCCGTCCGAGCCGGAACCGGCGGGCGGCAACGGCTATGCGATCACGCGGAGCTACTACACCATGGCGGGCGAGGCAGTGTCGCTTGACCGGGTGACCGCTGGCACGCGGCTGGTGGTGGTGCTGGAAGTCACGCCCTTCGCTTACGGCGAGGCGCGGCTGATGGTCAACGATCCCTTGCCCGCGGGATTCGAGATCGACAACCCGAACCTGATGTCGGCAGGGTCCACGTCCGAGCTTGGCTGGCTGGACACGTTGCAGGACGTCCAGCACAGCGAATTCCGGCAGGACCGGTTCCTGACGGCCGTCGACTGGTCGTCGGATCAGCCGTTCAAGCTGGCCTATGTGGTGCGGGCGGTGTCTCCGGGGACGTTCCGCCACCCGGCGGCCTCGGTCGAGGACCTGTACCGCCCCGACTTCCGCGCGCGCAGCGAAGCGGGCGTGGTGACGATCGCGCGGTAAGGATGGACCAGGGGCGGACATATGCGCCTCTCCTCCCCCGCGTGGGGAGGGGATGGGGGTGGGAGGCGGTGTCGGCGCGGCCCAACCGCCCCGGGTCAAGCCCGGGGCGGGGTTTCTGATGCGGGCGCGGTGGCTGGTTGCCCTGACCATCGGCCTCTGGCTGGCCGCCCTTGGCCGCGACCGCCTTGATATCTGGATCGAGGCGACGGTCCTGCCGCCCCTCATCGTCGAGACCTCGGTCGAGGTCCTGGACCGGAACGGCGATCTCCTCCGCGCCTATACCGTCGCCGATGGCCGCTGGCGGCTGGCGCTGCCGCCGGACAAGGTCGATCCCTTGTATCTGCGGATGCTCATCGCCTATGAGGACAAGCGGTTTCGCGACCATGCAGGGGTGGATCCGAAGTCGGTGATCCGGGCCGGGCTGCAGGCAGTCTGGAACGGGCGCGTCGTCTCGGGGGGATCGACCCTGACGATGCAGGTGGCCCGCCTTCTGGAAGAAAGCGGCACCGGCAGGGTGAGCGGAAAACTTCGGCAGATGCGGGTGGCGCTGGCGCTGGAGCGGCGGCTGTCCAAGGACCAGATCCTGCAGCTTTATCTGCATCTTGCGCCATTCGGCGGGAACCTCGAAGGCGTCCGCGCGGCCTCGATCAGCTATTTCGGCAAGGAGCCGCGCCGGCTGACCCCGGCAGAGGCCGCCCTGCTGGTGGCGATCCCGCAATCCCCCGAAACCCGCCGGCCCGACCGGGCCGCCGATCGCGCGGAAGCGGCGCGGAACCGGGTCCTGGCGCGGGCGGTCGAGGCAGGCGTGATCGACGCCGAGGCCGCCGAGGCGGCGCTGCGTGAGGAGGTGCCGGGCCTGCGCAAGCCGTTCCCGGCGCTGGCCCCGCACCTGGCCGACCGCGCGCGGGACGCGGAACCGCAGGCATTGTCCCACCGGCTGACGCTTGACAGGGCCTTGCAGACGAAGCTGGAGGCGCTGGCGCAGGAAGCGGTCGCGGGCCGGGGCGAGGCGTTGCAGGTGGCGATCCTGGTGGCCGACCATGCCTCGGGCGAGATTCTCGCCAGCGTCGGCTCGGCGGGATATCAGGCGGACCTGCGGCAGGGGTTCGTCGACATGACGCAGGCGCCGCGCAGCCCCGGGTCCACGCTGAAACCGCTGGTCTATGCGCTGGCCTTCGACGAAGGGCTGGGCCACCCCGAGACGATGATCGACGACACGCCGATGACCTTCGGGACCTATGCCCCGCAGAACTTCGACCGGCTCTATCTGGGCACGATCCGGATGCGCGAGGCGCTGCAACTGTCGCGCAACATCCCGGTCGTGCAACTGACCGAGGCGCTGGGTCCGGCGCGGCTGATCTCGGCGATGGAGAAGGCGGGCATGAAGCCGATGTTTCCCGGCAATCAGCCGGGACTGGCGATTGCGCTGGGCGGCGTCGGCGTGACGCTGAGCGACATGGTGCAGCTTTATGCCGCCATCGCGCGGGGCGGGGTCACGCGGCCCCTGTCCTGGCGGCTGGACGCAGAGGTGCCCGAGGGGCAGCGTCTGGTGTCGGCGGTCGCGGCCTGGCAGGTGGGGGATATCCTTGCGGGTCTTGCCCCCCCTCCCGGCGCGCCGTCGAACCGGCTGGCTTACAAGACGGGGACATCCTACGGCAGCCGGGATGCCTGGGCGATCGGGTTCGATGGCAGGCATGTGATCGGCGTCTGGATGGGCCGGGCCGACGGGACACCCGTGCCGGGGGCCTTCGGTGCGGATGTGGCGGCCCCGGTGCTGTTCCAGGCCTTCAACCGGCTGAAGCCGAAGCTAGACCCGCAACCGCCCGCGCCGGCCTCGACCCTTCTCGTGTCGAACGCCGAATTGCCGCAACCCTTGCGGCGGTTCCGCTCGCGCTCGGCCGCCTATGAGCCGGCGGCGGATGCGCCTGCGGTCGCCTTCCCGCCAGACGGCGCAGAGGTGGAGCTTCTGCCTGCGGGTTTGAAGGTGCGGGTCACCGGCGGAACCGCGCCCTTCACCTGGCTGGCGGACGGTGTGCCGGTCATCGTCGGAATGAAGGCGCGTGAAGCGATGCTTGCACTGCCGGGGATGGGCTTTGTGACCCTCAGCGTGATCGACGCCGAGGGACGATCGGCCCGGTCGCAGGTGCGGGTGCGATAGGGGTCGCTCGTCGGGGATTTCACCCCTCCTCGCTCTGGCGCTCCGACGAGAAGAAGAAGTCGAACGAGGAGGCATCAGGCGCGCTCGATGGCCAGCGCGATCCCCTGCCCCCCGCCGATGCACAGGGTGATGAGGGCAGTCGTGCCCCCGCTCCGTTCCAGTTCATGCAGCGCCTTGACCACCAGGATCGCGCCGGTCGCGCCCACGGGATGGCCAAGCGCGATCGCCCCGCCATTGGGGTTGACCTTCGCCGGGTCGAGATCCAGCACGCGAGAGACCGCAAGCGCCTGGGCGGCGAAGGCTTCGTTCGATTCCACCACGTCGAAGCCTTGAGGCCTGACCCCGAGCTTGCGGCACAGGGCCTGCACGGCGGGGATCGGGCCCAGGCCCATGACCTGCGGGTCCACTCCGGCCAGGGCATAGCCCATGATCCGGGCGCGGGAGCCCTTCGCGCTGCGCGACAGCACAAGCGCCGCAGCGCCGTCGTTGATGCCGGAGGCGTTTCCTGCCGTGACCGTGCCGTCCTTCTGGAACGCCGGCGGCAGGCCCGCAAGGGCCTCGGCGGTTGTGCTCTTGGGGTGTTCGTCGGTGGCGAAGGGAACAGATCCCGTCCTGCCGCCGACTGCAACCGGGGCGATCTGGCCGGCGAACCTTCCCTCGGCGATGGCGCGGGCGGCGCGGGTCTGGCTTGCCAGCGCGAAGGCGTCCTGATCCTCGCGGGTTATGCCGTGGTGCGCAGCAACATTCTCGGCGGTCACACCCATATGGCCGGAGCCGAAGGGGCAGGTCAGCGCGCCGGTCAGCATGTCGAGGGCGCGGCTGTCGCCCATCTTCTGCCCGAAGCGCGCGGCAGACAGGACATGGGGCGAGCGGCTCATGCATTCCGCACCCCCGGCCAGCGCCATTCCGGCATCGCCCAGCATCAGCGCCTGGACGGCTGAAACCACGGCCTGCGCGCCCGATCCGCACAGGCGGTTGACGTTCAGCGCCGGGGTGGTTTCGGGGATGCCTGCGCGCATCGCCATGACGCGGCTCAGATACATGTCGCGAGGTTCGGTGTTGATGACATGGCCCATCACGACCTGGCCGATCTGGCCGCCCTCGACGCCCGCGCGGGACAGGGCGGCGATCGCGGCATGGGTGGCGATGTCGACGGGCGGCAGACCGGCAAGCGAGCCGCCGAAGCCGCCGATGGCAGTGCGGGCGGCGGAAAGGATGTGGACCTCGGTCATCGGTGCCTCCGGGATTTTGCGCAGCATGCACCAAAGCCGGGTGCCATGCGCGGCGACGTCGCGTCACGGGCGGCATTGACAGTGCCACGGCGGCGGGGGAAGTCAGGCCGGTCAGCAGGAGAGCGATGTGAAAGACCTGATCCGGGCCCATGCCGGGCTGTTGTTCGCCGGGGTGGCTACCTTTGTGATGATGGGGGCGGGACAGGCCTTGTTCGGCCCGGCGCTGCCGGTCTATGTCCGCGACTTTGCGCTGAGCGAGGGCGAGGCAGGGCTTTTCGTGGCGCTTCTGTGGGTCGGCTGCTTTCTTGGCGTCGGGCTGATGTATTTCCGGGGCGCGTCGATCGGACCACGGCACGCGCTCGTGGCGATGATCCTGGGCGCAGGCGGGATGGCGGCCAGCCCGGGCTGGGGGCTGACGCTGGCAGGCGGTGTCGTCTTCGGCATCGGCTATGGCATGGCGACGGCGGTGTTCAATCCGCGCGTGATGCGGGCCTTCGGGGCGACCGGCCCGTCGATGCTGAGCCTTCTGAACGCGACGTTCGGGGTTGGTGCCATCGCCGCGCCGCTGGTCTTTGTCTGGCTCGGCAGCGATCCGGTCCGCGCCTTCGGAACGGTTGCGGTAGCCCTGATGGTCATCTGGGTCTTGGCCGGGCCCGCAGGGCGTGAGGGCGTGGCACCGCACGGCGCGGTCAAGCCTTTCCGGCCGCACTGGGGCATCCTCGCCTTCGGCGCGGTCGCGATCGGCCTGGAAGCAAGCCTTGCCGGTCTGGGGCCGACGGCGCTGATCCGGGCAGGAGAGGCGGAAGCGCGGGCGTCGGAACTTCTGAGCGCCTTTTTCGTGGTGTTCCTGCTGGCACGGGTGGCGCTGATCTTCATTGCGCACCGGGTGCAGCCTTTCGTCCTTTTCACGGTGGCGGTCGGGTCGGCGGCGGTCTTCGCCCTCGGCGCCGCGTTTCTGGCACCGGGGCCGTTCTTCGTCGCGATGGGCGCCTCGACCGGAGTGTTCTTCCCGGGGTTCTACGTCACTGCCGCCGGCAAGATGGGCGAGGATACCAGGGTTCCGCCGACGATCGTCGCGTCCGGGCTGGTCGGGGCCATCACCGCGCCGCTGATCCTTGCACCCCTCGGCGCATCCCTGGGCGACCGAGGCTTCTTCGTTCTGGTCGCAGGGATCCTGGCGGCCGTCAGCCTGGCTGCCA
The DNA here is from genome assembly GCA_002280405.1 of Rhodobacterales bacterium 32-66-9. Lineage (GTDB taxonomy): Bacteria > Pseudomonadota > Alphaproteobacteria > Rhodobacterales > Rhodobacteraceae > Tabrizicola. The sequence continues at coordinate 29,934 of NCDY01000031.1, forward strand.
TCGTCAGTCTGCGCCGGATGCGGGTGTAGCGGCAGCGTCCGCCGCTGCGGCACCCGCCGGCAAGCCGCTGGGAAACATTTCCGCGGCAGGGCGCAAAGTGGTACGTCCTGACCTGGAAAGGTCGCGGGCAGCCCCGCGGCGCGGCTGCGGGAGGCGTGGTGATGGACAGGCGGAACCCCTGGCGCTTTGGCCCGACGCGGGGCGAGCTGTGGTTCTGGCTTTGGGTCAGCTTTGGCGGTTTTGGCCTGATGGCGGTGGCCTCGGGAATGCGCGGCTTGCCCGAGGGCCCGGCATTTGTCGAAGTCGTGGGCCTTGCAACCCTGGTCTTCGGCTATCTTGGCGGGCGGTCGGTCAAGCGTCTGATCCGGCGCGAGCATCCATGACGGTCAGCGCCCGGGCAGCCGCCTGCGGCCCTCGGGTGTCAGAAGTGCGGCCTCGCGGCCTTCGATCACCACGGCAGAAAGCGGGCCGCCATATGCCGCCCCCGAATCGAGATTCAGCCGGTTGCCATAATGCGTCGCCGCCTCGATCGCCGTGTGGCCATGAACGATCAGCGGGCCGTGGCTGGTGGCCTCGCTGAGGAACGGCTCGCGGATCCAGACAAGGTCGGTCTCGCTTTGGTCCTGCAGCGCGATCCCCGGGCGGATGCCCGCGTGGACAAAGGCGCAATCCCCGGCCAGGCGCAGCGTGGGGCACGCCGCCAGGAACTCGAGATGTGCCTGCGGCACGGCCAGGCGTGCATCGGCGTGGACCTTGGCCACCGGACGGTCGGCGGCATTCGCGACACCGTAGGATTGCAGCGTGTCCGGGCCGCCAAGCTTGGGGTGCAGCCAGCCGAGATCGGCACGCAGGCCGGGTTCCTGTTCCGTCGGGTTGCGCAGGAACCGCCAGAACATCCGGTCGTGATTGCCTTTCAGAACGACCCAGTCCTGCCCCGCGGCGATCCCGGCCAGCAGAAAGTCGATGACGCCGCGGCTGTCCGGGCCGCGGTCGACCAGATCGCCCAGATGGATCACCGGCCCCGGCCCGTGCCGCGCCTTGTCATCGGCGATCAGGTCATGCGCGCCCTGGAGAAGGCCGAGATGACCGTGGATGTCGCCGATGGCGTAGATGTGCATGGGTCGGCTCCTGGTCGAAGGCACCGGGGGGTTTCACACCCCCCGGACCCCCTGTGGAGTATTTGTGAAATGGGCAAGCTGCAAGGCTTGGTCGGCATCAGGTTGCCGTGGGGTCAGGCAGCATGCGATAGCTGTCAAGGCCGATGTCGCCCGACCACCGCCAGATGGCAAGAAAGCCGTCCGGCCCGGCGCGCATGGCATGGGGCATTCGCGGCGGGTGGTGGACCGCGTCGCCCGGTCCGAGGGTCAGGCATCGGTCCCCGGCCCGCCAGAGGGCGCTGCCCGAGAGGATCGCATAGGTCTCGGCGGCATTGTGCGCGTGAAGCGGGTAGTGGCTGCCGGGTGCCTGGTAGAAAAGGCCGAAGCGGAGGCTATCCGACGGGATCGGCGCACCCGGTCCAAGGAGGGTGACGACGGACTTGATCGAGCGCAGGGCCTTTGGCTGACGAGCGGCGGCGGGGCTGTCCTGCCAGGGGAGTTGGGCGTGGGCCTCGCGGATCAGCATGGCCGCGGGGTGGCCACCGGCCAAGGCGGCGGTGTGCAGGATGCCCGAAGACAGGTCGGAAGGCACCGAGGTCGGGAAGTCGGTGCAGGCCGCAGCGCGCAAGGCGGTGGCGGTCAGCCCGGCCTCGGGGCGCGGTTCGCTGGCCGTGAGGTCGGCCAGCGCATGAAGGAGCGCAGACAGGATCATGACGCCTCGGCCAGGCGGAGTGCCCGACCGAGGCAGGATCTGTCAGGCGATGTCGAACTGCAAGGCCTTCACCTGCTGGAACATGCCGGTGCCTTCCAGCGTCGCGATGACCTTGGGGTCGATCGGCTGGTCCAGATACAGGATCGCGATGGCATCCTGGCCCACGCCCGACCGGCCCAGGGTGAAGTTCGCGATGTTGACGTTGTTCTTGCCCATCGTCATGCCGAGAAGGCCGATGATGCCGGGCACGTCCTCGTTGGTGGTGTACAGCATGTGCTGGCCGATCTCGGCGTCGATGTTGATGCCCTTGATCTGGATGAAGCGCGGCTTGCCGTCGCTGAAGCAGGTGCCCGCCACGGACCGTTCGCGTTTGTCCGTCACCATCGTGACCTTGATGTAGGCGTCGAACACTCCGGTCTTTTCCTGCCTTGTGGTGGATATCTGGATGCCCTTCTCCTTGGCGACCACGGGGGCCGAGACGAGGTTGACGTCGGGGTTCTGCGCCTTCAGCACGCCCGCGATCACCGACTGGTTCAGCGCGGCAAGGTTCATCTCGGCGACCGTGCCGTCGTAAAGAATGTTGATCGCCTTGATCGGCTCGTCCGTCATCTGGCCGATGAAGCTGCCAAGGTGGCCCGCCAGCCTGATCCACGGC
>NCDY01000032.1 GCA_002280405.1 Rhodobacterales bacterium 32-66-9
CGACATCCGCCGCAAGGCCAAGGCGATCAACTTCGGGGTGATCTACGGGATTTCCGGCTTCGGCCTCGCCCGCAACCTGCGCATCCCGCGCGCCGAGGCGCAGGGCTTTATCGACCGCTATTTCGAGCGTTTCCCCGGCATCAAGGGCTACATGTCCGAAACTGTCAAATTCGCCCAGGCAAACGGCTATGTGCAGACGCTTTTCGGTCGGAAAATCCACACTCCCGAGATCAACGCCAAAGGCCCCGGCGCAGGCTTCGCCAAACGCGCCGCGATCAACGCGCCGATTCAGGGGACGGCGGCAGACGTGATCCGCCGCGCGATGATCCGGATGCCCAAGGCCATCGCGGGGATCGATGCGAAGATGCTCCTCCAGGTCCACGACGAGCTTCTGTTCGAGGTCGCCAAAGCCGATGCCGACCGCCTGATCCCCGTCGCGAAAGAGGTGATGGAAACCGCCGCCGCCCCCGCCGTGACCCTGAAGGTCCATCTCGCGGTCGAGGCCGGAAAGGGCCGCAACTGGGCCGAGGCGCATTGATCGCCGACAGACCCCTGCCCGGCCGCCAGGCCTTCGCCCTGCCCCTCGGCCAGCCGAAGATCCTCTCCGACCGCCCGCGGGGCAACGAATGCCGCACGTCCCAGCGCTCCGGTGTCCCGATCCGTGCGGGTTCAGCCCCGCTCGACCAGCCGCCCGAGCACCCGGCCCCCAAGGATATGCAGATGGAAATGCGGCACTTCCTGCATCCCATGCGCCCCCGCATTGGTGATCGCCCGGAACCCGTCCGGCCCGGTCAGCCCAAGGATCGCGCAGGTCTTCGCCACCGTCCGGTGGAAATCCACGATCTCTTCCGCCGTCGCTTCTGCCGCAAAATGATCCAGACTGACGTAGGCCCCCTTCGGAATCGCCATCACATGCACCGGGGCCTGCGGGTGGATGTCATGGAACACCAGCGTGTGCGGCGTCTCCATCACCGTGCGATTCGGGATTTCGCCGCGCAGGATCCGGGCGAAGACGTTGGTCGGGTCGTAGCTCCAGCTCATGTCACTCAATCCACGAATAGGTAATCGGTTGCAGCAATCGCGCATGCAGTCTCGATGGGCACGTCCAGGAACTCGGCCAGGATGGCCGCGTTCTGTTCCACGCTGGCAGTCTGGCGCATCCGGTAGTGGCCCGCCAGATCAAGATCGCGCAGCCGGTCGCTTTCGAATTTCACGTCATAGCGGATCGTGGGCAGAAGCTGGTCCATCGCCGTCACCGGCGTATGCGGCCCGGCAAGGCCGACGCGGCGGGCATGACCGACCAGGTAGTCGTCGGTAAACTGGCAATCGATCTCCAGCAGCCGCAGCCGTGACCGGTCCTGCCGGAAGTCCTGGATCAGCTCGATGCTCCCCGGATCGACACAGAGGACAAGCCGGTCCGTCTGCCAGTGCTCGAACAGCATCCTGACCAGCGCCCGCCGGTGCCGCATCCTTTTGTCGATGGTGGTCTGGATGCCGCCAAGGTCCGGCAACGCCGTCTCCTGCTCGTTGAAGAGATAGTCGACCGCGGGAACCTGGGTCAGTCCCCGCACCCGCTCGACCAGCCGCTTCGCGACATGCCATTTCTTGCAGGTCACCAGCATCAGCGTCCGGCTGCGGCCCAGGCTCGTCTCCGCCTCCCAGAAGCGCTGGGCAAAGCGCCGCCCCTCCCGCCCTCGCGCGGTGAGGTAGTCAAACTGCCGCCGCCCCTCGTCCGATAGCGTGAAGCTGCGCCCGGTCTCGGAATAAAGCGCGCCCAGCCGGTCCTTCAGCCCCTTGGCGTCCGGGCTAATCTTGCGGGCGAAAAGATACTCCTGCGCCAGCAGAAGGTCGTGGTGATCGTCGTAGAAGGTCACCGGCATTCCGTAGTCGGTGAACATCAGGAACGTCAGCGTCCGCGACCGGATCTCGCGGTCGGGCACCAGATGTGCCACGAGGGTCTGGAAGAAGGTCTCGTCCGGGATCCAGGTGGTCGAAAAGAACCGCGTCACGTCCTTCCGTCGGGCGGAAAACTCCATCACCGCCTCGACCGTCCGGCGCCGCAGGCACCACCACTGGCTGCCGATGCGCATCTTGAGCTCCCCGGGCACCTTGCGCGCCAGACCGAACCTCTGCTGCACCGCCATCGAGGTATAGAACAGCCATTTCCGCCGTCTCTCGTTGAACCAGTGCCGGTAGATCAGCCGTTCCTCCCTGATCCCGGTCTTGATCCAGCCCGAGCCGAAGAAATCGAAGCATTCGATGTGATCGGCATCTTCCTCTTCCAGCCGGGCATGGATGAACTCGGCGGTCTTGATCGGCATGCAGTCGCCCGAGAGCATGTAGAAATGCGTGGCTCCGGGGAAATCCGCCACGGCGGCCTTCAGCGCCGACAGGGTCGCCGCCACCAGGCTCCATTCCCCCCAGCCGCACCTGATCCGCTTCCGGGCGAAGGTCACTTGCGGGTTGCCGGCCAGGGCGACCCGGATGCGGTCATGATCCGACTTCCGCGCCCGGCCGTCGAAATGGATCGCGACACAATCCCCCGCCGCGGTCAGCCGCAGGGTCTGCGCGATAATCCCTTCGGGATCCTTGTGGCACAAAAGGATGAAGGCGATCTGCGTCATCGGTCCCGGGCCTGCCCCGCATATCGCGGTCCTGACTGACTAAACCGCAGGGTGCTTCCTTGAAAAGCCCGAATATGTCTGCTTGAGTGCCGCAATCCGGGGCCACATCTTTGGTTGACGCCAGGCAAAGGCAGGAGGGCGCGCAAGAATGGGTTTTCCCGGAACATGGATGACGGAAAGTGCAAGCGTCGTCTACCGGGTGGTGCCGAAATGTGCCTGCTCGACCATTGGCCAGATCATGTACTACTCCGACCATGGCCAGTTCTATGACGGCGACATCCACGACGCGACCACGGGCCTGCACAAATGGGCGCTCGACGCCAGCCAGCCGGTGATCGAACGCAGCGTGCGCGGCCGCGAAGTCTATGCCTTCACCTGTGTGCGCAATCCCTTTACCCGGATCCTGTCGTCCTTCTTCGACAAGATCTGCGGCATCCAGCGCAACGGCAAGCGCTATCGCGGCAACCTGGTCCCGCTTCTTGTCCAGAAATACGGGGTCGATGTCGGGGGCGAGGACGGCAGGCAGGAGTTCGACCAGATCGCCAGCTTCCGCCGCTTCCTGCTTTTCGCTCGCGACACCATCCGCTGGAAGAAGCCGATGGAGCCGGACATCCACTGGTCCGCCATGTCCGGCCACATCTCGACCTTCATCGTCAACGGCGGGCGCTACAACCAGATCTTCTTCACCGAGGCGTTCAATTCCGGCATGCAGGTGGTGCTGGACAACATCACGGTGAAGCATCGGGTCGACCTCGCCACGATCCCGCGCTTCAACGAAAGCGAAGGCCACGGGCCAAAGCGCGCCCACCCGGTCGAGGCCTATTTCGACGACCTGTCGATGCATCTGATGTGGGAAATCTACAAGCGCGACTTCCAGCTGTTCCGCTATGACTTCGACAATCCCGGGAACAAGTGCATGGACTGCCGCAAGAACCACGGTGCACTGTTTCACGCTTCAGCGATCTTCCCGGACACCGCCGTGACCATCACGGGCGCGGTTGGAACCTACAGGGACCGCAGCTTCTGCCCGATCTGCGGCTCGCCCGTCTTTGCCCATATCGAGGACGAGATCGGCATCAACCTCGGCTGCCTTGACGAACCCGATCGGTTCCGCCCGACCTATGAGCTTTGGACCATCCGCCGCGAGGGCTGGCTGCCAAGGTTTCCCTGGATGCGGCACTACGAGAAGAACCGCGAGGGCGACGGCCGGGGCGAGGGCTGACCAAATTCCTTCGAAGGAATTTGCAAGACTTTTCGAAAAGTCTTGGCCCCTATGCCGGGTCCTCAGCCCCTGCCGCGCGGAACCAGCGCACGATCGCCGCCCGCTCCTCCGGCTCCATCCAGCTCAGGTTGCCCGGCGGCATCGCATGGGTCACGCCCGCCTGCAGGTAGATCCGCCGCGCCTCTTGCGCGATCTGGGCTTCGGTTTCCAGCACCACGCCCTTGGGTGGCCAGAAGAGACCCTCCCAGGCCGGTTGCGCCGCGTGACACATCGAACAGCGACCCTGCACGATCCCGACAACATCCTGGAATCCCGTGGTCGAGGCATAGATCAGTGCCTTGCGGCTCATCGCTTCGCCTTCGGCCGTCCGCATCGGTGCGGTCGAGAGCCAGGCGATGACCAGGAACAGGATCACCGTCACCCCCCAGGTCCAGTGCGGGTTCCCCTTCCGCGCGTGTTTGGTGTTGAACCAGTGCCGGATCGTCACCCCCATCAGGAAGACGAGGCTTGCGATCACCCAGTTCCACTCGGTCGCGAAGATCAGGGGATAGTGGTTCGACAACATCAGGAAGACGACGGGCAGCGTCAGATAATTGTTGTGGGTGCTGCGCTGCTTGGCGATCTTGCCGTATTTCGGGTCAGGCTTCCGGCCCGCCTTCAGGTCTGCGACCACGATCCGCTGGTTCGGCATGATGACGAAGAACACGTTGCCCGACATGATGCTTGCGGTGAAGGCCCCCAGGTGCAGCAGCGCCGCCCGCCCGCTGAAGACCTGGGTGTAGAACCAGCTCATTCCGACAAGGACCAGGAACAGCGCCACCATCAGCACTGTCTGGTTCGCGTTCACGAAGACCCTGCACAGCGTGGTGTAGGCGACCCAGCCGAAGGCCAGCGAGGCCAGCGAGATCGCCACCGCCTGCCAGACCGAAAGATCCATCACCGCGGGATCGATCAGATAGAATTCGGCGCCCAGGTAGTAGACCAGGATCAGCATCGCAAAGCCGGACAGCCAGGTCGCGTAGCTTTCCCATTTGAACCAGACAAGGTGGTCCGGCATCTCGCGCGGGGCCACGAGGTATTTCTGGATGTGGTAGAACCCGCCGCCGTGGACCTGCCATTCCTCGCCATCCGCGCCGCTGGCAAGGTTCCGGTCCCGGTGCAGTCCCAGGTCCAGCGCGATGAAGTAGAAACTCGACCCGATCCAGGCGATCGCGGTGATCACATGCAGCCAACGCGCCGCGATCTCGACCCATTCCCACAAGACGACCCAGTCATACATCGCCGCACCCCCGTCAAGGCTTTCCGAAACGCTATACCACCCGTCACCTTTCTGTTAATCCATCGAAAGCCCGCATCACTTTCTAGCCCTGCCGAACAATGGTCCCCGCATGTCCTATGTGAACACCATCCGCATGTTCGTCCGGGTCTACGAATTGGGCAGCATGTCCGCCGCCGCCCGCGACCAGCGCACCTCTCCCGCCGTCGCCTCGGCGCGGATCTCGGAACTGGAAAAGCACCTCGGCGTGCGCCTGTTCAGCCGCACCACCCGCAGCCTGCAGCCGACCGAGAACGGCCGCATCTTCTATGACGGCGCCCGCCGCGTGCTGGAGGCGATCGACGACGCCGAATCCGCGGTGATGGACGTGACGCAAAACCCGCGCGGCACGATCTTCGTGGCGGCCCCGCTTGGCATCGGTCGCCGCCTGATCGCGCCAAGGGTTCCGGCCTTCAAGGACCTTTACCCCCAGATCGACGTCCGCCTGCGGCTGTCCGACCGCGGCGTGGACGTGGTGGCCGAAGGCATCGACGTGGCCTTCCATCTGGGACTGCTCGACGATTCCACCCTGAAGGTCCGCACCATCGCCGACTGTCCCCGCCTCCTTTGCGCCGCCCCCGCCTACATCGCCCGGCGCGGCATGCCCGAAGACGGCACGGCACTGGTCCGCGACAGGCACGACTGCTTGAACCTGCGCTTTCCGGGGGCCAAGGAATTCCAGTGGACCCTGCAAACCCCCGAAGGCCCCCGCCGGTTCGAGATCGGCGGTCCGTTCGAGAGCGATGACGGCGATGTGCTGACCGGATGGGCGCTCGACGGGCGCGGGATCGTGCTGAAACCCCTGTTCGAGGTCGCCGAGCACCTGCGCCAGGGCCTTCTGGTCCCGGTCGCGACGGCGACCCCGCCGCTGTCGGTCCAGTTGTCCGCCCTCAGCCAACACCGAAGGCTGAAGGACCCCAAGGTGCAGCTTTTCACCGACTACATGGCGGGCCAGATCCGCGACGACCTGCGCCGCGTCGGGTAGGGCGGGCGATCCGCCCGCCGCCCGGCTGAAAACCCGAATGGCTGAAAGCGGGACCGAAGCCCCGCCTCCTGTCACACCAAGACCGTCGCCCTACATCGGCAAGGGCTGCCCGTTCACCAGGATCTGCATACCTTCCTTGGCCTCGATCTTCGAGGTCAGCTCGTCGGCATTAGCGCCAGGGACGAAGAACATCCCCATCATCATCCGGGCGCCCAACGCATCCTCCTCGGCCAGCAGACCCGTCTTGATCAGCCCGTCGATCAGGGCATTTGCCCCGGTCACGGTGACATTCGCCTCGCCCAGCGGCATCGGCATCCCGACCGAGTTGTCGAAGGTGAAGGCCCCGGTCCCCGCCAGCGCCGCGCCGGCGACCTTCAGGCCAAGCTCGGTGATGTTCAGGCTTTCCGGCGCCGGCATCACCGGCGGGGCACCCGCATCCCCGGCTGCGATCATCGCCGGAATGTCGATCTTGGTCTTGCCCGAGATGTCGATGGCCACGTCCGCCGCATCGCGCGGCAGCGCGCCGTTCGGGTCGAACATCGCCCAGGCTTCCTCGTTCAGGCTGAACTGGCTGAGCTTCAGGACAAATCCGTACTCCCCCGCCGCCTCGTTCGCGATCACCGGCGAGGTCATCCCGAACTCCATCGGCCCCGAGGTCACCTTGACCGGCACCGGCAATGCGCCGGCAGCGGACTCGATGTTCAGGCCGGCCGCCATCGACTTGACCGAGAAGGCATCCTTGTTGAACAGCGCCGTCGCCTCGCCGCCACCCGCCTGCATCACCAGGTCCAGCGGCATGAAGGCATTTTCCTGCTTCATGGTGCCGTTGGAGTCGCCCTGCTTGGTCACCATCGACACGCTCAGGCCCTCATTCAGCGCGGTCGCGAAATCGGTGGGCGACGCGATGGCAGTCAGCGCGATGGTCGTCGGCAGCACCAGATCGAAGGACAGCTCGATGCCCTGCGTCTCGCTCTTGGTGGACTGCTTGAGCTGCATTCCCGGATCATCCTGGCTGGTCGCATAAGCGAGGAGATCCGCCTTCACGTCCAGTCCGAAGGTCCGGTTGGTGCCCGGCGTATCGGAATAGGTGCCCGACAGGTTGGTGAAGCCGACGGTGCCCGAGGCGTTGCCTTTGGGGGCCTCGGTCCCGTCGATGGACGCGCCCGGATAGGTGCTGCCGTAAGCCACGTCCAGCTTGGCCGCCGCAAAGTCATAGGCCAGCCCGCCATCGGCCGCGCGCGCCGTCAGGGTCAGCCCGTCATGGGTCAGCTTGACGGACCCTTCGGTCGCGCCGGTCATCGTGACGCCGATATCGGCTCCGGGAACAATCGTCACCGACCCGTCCGACTGTTCGGTCAAAACCATGTCGGAAATCGTCAGGCCGCTTGTCCCGGCAGACGCGATGGTCACGCCGTTCAGCGTCAGCACGCCGCTGGAATTGTTCTCGGTCGCGGCCGAGACGGTCAGCCCAACCAAGGCGCCCGCGTCCTTCCACGATTGCCAGACTTGATCCGCCGTCAGGGCGGCATGGGCGGTGCCGCCCAGCAAAAGCGCAAAAACAGGGGCTGCTGCGAAAGTGGTCATCCGAAACATACGGTTCTCCTTGAGCCGAAAAACAACATGCGGCCAGATAATGCCGGACGGATGGACTGCGCAAGTGACCGTTTCAAGACCTTTTGCAGGCAGGATACACTCCGCCTAGGATCCCCGGTATGTTGAATAGCCGAACGGCGAGATCAGAAGTGGCACATGATACTGCGCTGCGGCATCGGGCACTCCGAACCGGATCGGGATTTCATCCAGGAACAGAACACCTGCGCCCGCCTGCCCGCTGGCCCGCAGATAGTCGCCCGCCAGGAACACCAGTTCGTATGTGCCTGTGGTCAGCTCCGCGCCTTCCAGCAGCGGGCCGTCGGTGCGCCCGTCGGCATTGGTGACCAGTTCGCTGATCTTGCTGCGGCTTTGCCCGGACAGCCGGTACAGCATGATCCTTACCCCGGCCGCCGGTTTGCCTTTCGCGGTGTCCAGCACATGCGTCGAAAGCCGTCCCATTCGCGATCCTCCCTGCCTTTGCGGCGCATCAGACCATGAAACCGCCCCCGGCGCGACCCGGGGTTCGGGACATATGACCTTTCGCGAAATCCTGAAAATATATTCCGGGAATTTCCCCTAGTCTTGCCACCAGAGGAGTCCGCCGTTGCACCGTTATCCCCGAGATTTCCGCGGCCATGGTCCGAACGCCCCCGATGCCCGCTGGCCGGGGGGCGCGAAGATCGCCGTCTCGATCGTGCTGAACTACGAAGAGGGCGGCGAGAACAACCTGCTGCACGGCGACGCCCAGTCCGAGGCGTTCCTATCGGACATCGCGGGTGCGGCCCCCTGGCCCGGCCAGCGGCACTGGAACATGGAATCGATCTACGACTACGGCGCCCGCGCCGGGTTCTGGCGGCTTCACCGGCTGTTCACGGGCCTGGACATCCCGGTCACCGTCTATGGCGTGACCTCCGCCCTTGCCCGCAACCCCGAGCAGGTGGCCGCGATGAAGGCCGCCGGCTGGGAGATCGCCAGCCACGGGCTGAAATGGGTCGATCATCGCGACATGTCCGAGACCGAGGAAGCCGCGCAGATCGCCGAAAGCTTCCGTCTGCATCAGGAAGTCGTGGGCGAGGCCCCACAGGGCTGGTACACCGGCCGCTGCTCGATGAACACCGTGCGCCTCACGGCAGAAACCCGGAAACTCGCCTGGATTTCCGACACCTACGACGACGACCTGCCCTACTGGCGCGAATATGGCGACCACGACCAGCTGGTGATCCCCTACACGCTGGAAGCCAACGACATGCGCTTCGCCACCGCGCCGGGCTACATCACCGGCGAGCAGTTCTACCAGTATCTCAAGGACAGCTTCGACACGCTTCATGCCGAGGGCGAGGCAGGGGCGGCCAAGATGTTCTCCATCGGCCTGCACTGCCGCCTGATCGGGCGTCCAGGCAAGATCGCCGGGTTGCGGCGCTTTCTGGACCATGCAAAATCATGCAGCGGCGTCTGGTTCCCCCGCCGGATCGACATCGCCGAGCATTGGCGAAAGACCCATCCGCACAAGCGGTTCGAACGACCCTCGCAAATGCCGCGTGAGCGGTTCGTCCAGAAATTTGGTTCCATTTTCGAACATTCCCCCTGGATCGCCGAGCGCGCCTTCGACCTGGAGCTCGGCCCGGCGCATGATTCTGCCGCTGGGCTCCATAACGCGCTGGCCCGCATGTTCCGCTCTGCCTCGCCCGACGAAAGGCTCGGCGTGCTGAAGGCACACCCCGACCTGGCGGGGAAACTGGCGGCCGCGAAACGCTTGACGCCGGAGTCGACGGCCGAACAGGCCTCTGCCGCCCTCGACGCCCTGACCGACGAAGAGCGCGGCCGGTTCCAGCGGCTGAACGAAGACTATGTCGCCAAGCACGGCTTTCCCTTCATCATCGCCGTCCGCGACCACACCAGGGCTTCGATCCTGCAGGCCTTCCTGACCCGCATCGACAACGACACCCGGACCGAATTCGCCAATGCCTGCGGCCAGGTAGAGCGGATCGCCGAACTTCGGCTCAAGGACCAGCTGCCATGACGGACACCCATCCCGGCTATTTTTCTCCGAAAGGCGGCTTGCCGCCGCAGACATCTCTCATGACCCAGCGGGCGGTCTTCACCCCGGCCTATGCCTTCATTCCCAAAGGCTGCTTTTCCGACATCGTCACCTCGAACCTTCCCGGCTGGCGCAGAACGCGGCTGTGGCTGATCGCCCGGCCCATGTCCGGCTTTGCCGAGACCTTCAGCCAATATGTGATGGAGGTCGCCGCGGGCGGCGGCTCGGACAGCCCCGACCCCGAAACCGGGGCGGAACACTGGCTCTTCTTCACCGAAGGCCTCGCGACCCTGACCATCGGCACGACGGGATATGAGATGGAGGCAGGCTCCTGCGCCTACATCCCGCCCCGCACGCCCTGGACCCTGCTCGCCGAGGGCACCGGCCCCGCGCGGTTCCACTGGCTCCGGAAACTGTATGAGCCCGCCCCCGGACTGACCCCGCCGCAGGCTTTCGTGATCAACGAACGCGACGTCCCCATCCGCTGGATGCCCGACACCGGGGACCGCTGGGGCACCACCCGTTTCGTCGATCCCGACGATGTTTCCCATGACGCCCATGTCAACATCGTCACCTTCCAGCCCGGCGGCGTGATCCCGTTCGAGGAAACCCATGTGATGGAACACGGGCTTTACGTCCTGGAAGGCAAGGCGGTCTACAAGCTGAACCGGGACTGGGTCGAGGTGGAAGCCGGCGACTTCATGTGGCTCCGCGCCTATTGCCCGCAGGCCTGCTATGCCGCCGGACCGGGGCGGTTCCGCTATCTTCTCTACAAGGACGTCAACCGCCACGCCAGACTGCGCGGCCCCGGTGCATTCGGTCCGGCCCGATGACCGCTCGTCGCAGCCTGCGGCCCGCCTCGCCTGCAGCCCCTGCGACGAGAAGGCGAAGCCGCAATAGGTGCCGCGCATGAGAGCCCTGCGCGCCGCCCCCCTTACCCCCGAAGCCTTCGCGCCCTTCGGCGATGTCCTTGACGCCACCGGCGACTTCCGCCTGATCAACGCGGGCCTGTGCAAACGCCACCACGACCGCGCCGCACTCGACTTCGGCCCCGAAGGTCGCGGCGGCATCTCGATCTTCCAGGCCGAGCCAACGTCGCTGCCTTACACATTCGAGCTGATCGAGCGTCATCCCGAAGGCTCGCAGGCCTTCCTTCCCATGACCGCCGACCCCTTCCTGGTCATCGTGGCCCCCAGCCCCGACGCGACCCCGCAGGCCTTTCTCACCAACGGCGCACAGGGCATCAACCTCTTTCGCGGCACCTGGCACGGGGTTCTGACCCCGCTCCACGCCCCCGGCCTTTTCGCCGTGGTCGACCGGATCGGTGCGACCCCGAACCTCGAAGAACACCGTTACACCGAACCGTGGACGGTCCTCGCCCCCTGACCGGGGCGCCCTAACCGGAGCGCATGCAGGGGCAATGCGCAGACGGCGCGAACACAACAGCCCCAAGGGAAAGGAAAACCGGATGAACACCACGCATCCCGTGGACGAGATCCTGCCGCCGCCAAAACTCTTCACGCTGGGCCTGCAACACGTCCTTGTCATGTATGCCGGAGCCGTCGCCGTGCCGCTGATCGTCGGCCGGGCACTGAAACTTGAACCGGCGGACGTGGCCTTCCTGATCTCGGCCGACCTCTTCGTCTGCGGCATCGTCACCCTGATCCAGTCCCTCGGTGCGACCCAGTGGTTCGGGATCAGGCTGCCCGTCATGATGGGCGTGACCTTTGCCGCCGTCGGCCCGATGGTCGCAATGGCCAACATGAACGGCGGCCCGGACGGTGCCCGCGCCATCTTCGGCGCGATCATCGCCGCGGGGGTGATCTCGATCCTCGTTGCACCCCTGGTCAGCCGTTTGCTGCGGTTCTTTCCGCCCGTCGTCACCGGCACCATCATCCTCATCATCGGCGTCAGCCTGATGCGGATCGGCATCAACTGGATCTTCGGCAACCCCGTCGGCCCCACCGCGCCGCTGATCATCGACCCGGCCAATGCCGACTGGCTGAAAGCGGCAACCGAGGGCGCAACGGCAGGCACCATCACCGGCCTGCCCGAGCTTCCCGCGCAATTCGCCCTCGCCGCTACCCTGCCGAACCCGGCCTACGCCCCCCTGGGCAACATCGGCATTTCGGCCGTCGTCCTGGTCTCGATCCTGCTGATCGCCCGCTTGGCCAAAGGTTTCGTTGCCAACATCTCGGTCCTTCTCGGCATCGTCGTCGGAGTCGCGATCGCGGTGGCGCTTGGCAAGATGAGCTTCGCCAAGGTCGCCGATGCCTCCTGGTTCGGCATAATCACGCCCTTCCACTTCGGGATGCCGACCTTCGACCTCGTCCTGATCGTGACCATGACCCTGGTGATGATCGTCGTCATGATCGAGTCGACCGGCATGTTCCTCGCCCTGGGAGACATGACCGGCAGGCCCGTCACCCAGCCGATGCTCTCGGCGGGCCTGCGGACCGATGGTCTGGGCACGCTGATCGGCGGCGTCTTCAACACCTTCCCCTACACGTCCTTCAGCCAGAACGTCGGCCTTGTCGGCGTGACGGGCGTGCGAAGCCGCTTCGTCTGCGCCGCGGGCGGCGGCATCCTGATCGTGCTTGGCCTTGTGCCCAAGATGGGCGCCCTGGTCGAATCCGTGCCCACGATGGTCCTGGGCGGGGCGGGGCTGGTCATGTTCGGGATGGTCGCAGCCACCGGCATCCGCATCCTCGCGGGCGTGGACTTCGCCCGGAACCGCAACAACCTGTTCGTTGTCGCGGTTTCCGTCGGCATGGGGATGATCCCGCTTGTGGCACCGAACTTCAAGCAGTGGATGCCGGTCGCGATCCACCCGCTGATCGAAAGCGGCATCCTTCTCACCTCGATCAGCGCCGTGATCCTGAACGCCTTCTTCAACGGCACCGAGGAGCAGACCGACGCGATCAAGGCTGCCGCGGCGCAGGCCGACCACTGAAGCCGCGGCGCGGCGCGGTCCCCGCCCGCCAGCGGCGCCGCGCCCGCTGTTGCCTGTGACACCCCGCCCTCGCCCCCGGGCTCGCGCGGGCAGCCATCAGGCCGCGATCTCGCTCGGGACGATGAAATCGACCGTCACCCCCGACCCGAACGCGACCTGCCCCCAGTCTGCGACATCGAAATCCGCGACCAGCGTCGCCCCGGTCGGATAGCGGGCGAACTCCGGGTTCGCGGGCGCATGCGCCACCAGCCGGGCCGCGAATTCCGCGATGCCGGGGTTGTGGCCGATCATCATCACCGTGTCCGCCGTGGCATGTTTCAGGACCGCCATCATCACATCCGGCCCCGCATGATAGAGCGCCGGCTTCAGCTCCAGCACCGGCGTCCCCGGCAGCGCAGGGGCGATCCCGGAAAAGGTCTTGCGCGTCCGCAGGGCGTCGGAACACAGCACCTCACCCGGCACATAGTCGCGGCTGGCCAGCCACTGGCCAAGGTCCGCCGCCGCCGCCTTGCCCCGGTCGTTCAGCGGCCGGTCGTGGTCGGGCATCATCGGGTCGTCCCAAGAGGATTTCGCGTGCCGCGTCAGGATCAACCGCTTCATCTGTGGAACTGCCCCATGTGGTAGGCCGACTGCGCGGGCAGTCTTGCATAGCTTTGCGACACCGGGCAAGCGCGGCGAACCCGGCATCCGCCGGTCATGCAGTCCCGCCCCTCGGGCCGGTCCAGGTAGCCATGGCAAGCGGCCAGATCATAGCCCGCTCCGGTCAGCGCCCCGGCGGGGCAAGCGGTCAGGCAGGGGGCCGGGCATCCTTCGCAAGGCCGGGCAACCGGGGGCGGCACTTCGACCCCCTCCCTCAACGCCAAGGCCCCGCGAAAGCTGACCATCAGCCCTTGACCAGCGTGGACCAGCAGCCGCACCGGGCTGTCCCAGACCCGCCCGGTCCTGAGCGCCCACTGGTGGAACGGATGCCAGGGCGGCCCCCCGAAGGGAAACAGCGCCTTGGCCCCCAGATCGCAGGCGATCCGTCCGATCACCCGGCGCGACCAGCGGTCAACGGGGTCCGGCGCGCCCCATTCCGGCTGGGCCTGCAGATGCGCCCAGAACCCGGGCTCCTTCGGCCCCAGCATAAGCAGCGTCCGCGTGCCCGGCGGAAACCCCGCCTCGCCCTCGGCCACGGCAAAGCCGCCCAGCACCTCCAGCCGCGCCTCGGCCAGCCGCGCCTCTAGCGCCGGAACGGCAGCCCCAGCACCCATCCCAGCCGCGCCGGTCTTTCGTCCTGCCATTCCAGCCCCACGTCCATCGCCTCGTGCCCTGCTGTCGGTTCTGGCACATGGGTGCGGAAAATCCGGTCCCAGACCGACAGGCAGAAGCCGTAATTGCTGTCATGCTCCTCACGGCGGACCGAATGGTGGACCCGGTGCATGTCCGGCGTCACCAGAACCAGCCGCAGCGCCCGGTCCAACCCCGTCGGCACGGCGAGATTCGCGTGGTTGAACAGCGCCGTGCCGCTGAGCAGGATTTCAAACACCAGAACAGCCAGCGCCGAGGGGCCGAGCAGGTAGACCAGCCCGACCTTCAGCCCCATCGAGGCCAGGATCTCCACCGGGTGAAACCGGAAGCCCGTGGTCACATCCATGTCCCGGTCGGCATGGTGGACCCGGTGGAAGCGCCAGAACAAGGGCACCTTGTGGGTGATCAGATGCTGCGCCCAGATCGCAAGGTCCAGGATCAGCACGGCCAGCACGACTTCGACCCACGCGGCCCAGCCCAGCCGGTTGAACAGCCCCCAGCCCAGCGCCTGCGCATCCAGCGCCGCGCCGATCGCCAAAAGCGGCATCAGGATCGCCAGCCCCCTGAGCGCGACCGCGTTCAGCACCGTCATCGCCAGATTGGTCGGCCAGCGGCGACGCCGCGACAGGGTGCGGATGCGGCGCGGCACCAGCGTCTCCAACCCGGCAAAGAGGGCGAAGAGCGTCAGAAACGTCCCGAAGCGCCAGAGAAGTTCGGTTTCCACACCCGGACACTACACCCGGAAGCCGCCGATTGTCGAACGCAACCGCGTGACCGTTCCGGCAGACCGCCGCGGACCTACCGCCGCACATGCGGTTTCACCCGGGGCGCGGTCGAACGGATCTGGCTGCCTGCGCCATGATCGGTGAACAGCTCCAAGAGGCAGGCGTTCGGCACCTTGCCGTCCATGATCGTCACGGCACGGGTTCCTTGTTCGATCGCCATCAGCGCGGTTTCGGTCTTCGGGATCATGCCCCCCGAGATCACCCCATCCCGGATCATCCGCCGGATCTCGTCCGGGGTGATCTGGGTCATCACCCGACCTTCGGCATCCTTGACCCCCGGCACATCGGTCAACAGGAGCAACCGGTCCGCCTGCAGCGCCCCCGCGATCGCCCCCGCCGCCGTGTCGCCGTTGACGTTGAAGGTCTCGTTGTCCTGCATCCCCGTCGCGACCGGGGCCACCACCGGGATGATCCCGGCATTGTAGAGGTCGCGCAGGACCTGGACATTCATCTCGACCGGGCGGCCGACATAGCCCAGTTCCGGGTCGTCGGCCTCGCAGACCATCAGGTCGTCGTCCTTGCCGGAAATGCCCACGGCCCGCCCGCCCGCATCCATGATCGCCTGCACGATCCGCTTGTTCACCAGGCCGGACAGGATCATCTCGACCACTTCGACCGTCGCCTTGTCCGTCACCCGCTTGCCGCGCACGAACTGGGACTTGATGCCAAGCTTTTCCAGCATCTCGTTGATCATCGGCCCGCCGCCATGGACCACGACCGGATGCACGCCCACCTGTTTCATCAGCACGATGTCGCGGGCGAACTCGGCCATCGCCGCCTCGTCGCCCATCGCGTTGCCGCCGAATTTCACCACCACCACCGCGTCCTCGAAGCGTTGCAGGTAGGGCAGCGCCTCGGACAGCATCTTGGCGGTGGTGATGGCGTCTTGCATGGTCAGGGTCTGCTGCTTCATCGGGACCTCCATCTTGCAGGGCCGCATACGGTTTTTCCACCCCCCTGCCAAGACACACCTTCCCCGCGGGGAAGGATTCTGCGCCCCTCCGCCAAGCCTTGCCTTCCCCGCGGGGAAGGTTAGCCTTGCCCGAAAGGGAGACCGCCGATGTCCGAACCGAAAACCCTCGTCCTGACCGGGGCCAGCCGCGGCATCGGCCATGCCACCGTCAAGCGGTTCTCGGCCGAGGGCTGGCGGGTTCTCACCTGTTCCCGCCAGCCCTTCGATGTCCGCTGCCCCTGGCCGGGGGGCGAGGCGAACCATATCGAGATCGACCTTGCCGATCCCAACAAGACCATCGCGGCGATCGAGACGATCAAGGCCAAGGTCGGCGGCCGGATCGACGCGCTGGTGAACAATGCCGGGATCAGTCCGAAGGGTCCGGGCGGCAAGCGGCTGAACACGCTGGACACGGATCTGCGGACCTGGGGGCATGTGTTCCATGTGAACTTCTTTTCCAGCGTGATCCTCGCGCGCGGGCTGAAGGACGAACTGACCGCCGCCAAGGGGTCCATCGTCAACGTGACCTCCATCGCCGGGGCGCGGGTCCACCCCTTTGCCGGCGCCGCCTATGCCACGTCGAAGGCCGCGCTTGCCGCGTTGACCCGGGAGATGGCGCATGATTTCGGGCCCCTTGGTGTCCGCGTCAACGCCATCGCCCCGGGAGAGGTGGAAACCGCGATCCTGTCGCCCGGCACCGACAAGATCGTCGAGAAGCTGCCGATGCAGCGGCTGGGCCAGCCGAAGGAAGTGGCGGATGTGATCTGGTTCCTGTGTTCCGACCAGTCCAGCTACATCTCGGGCGCCGAGATCGAGGTCAACGGCGCGCAGCATGTCTGACCTTTGCCCTCGGCGCGCGGCTCTGGCATAAGGGCGCATTCGCGCGAGGCCCCCCGATGCTTGACGACACGGACGAGATCCATCCCCTGTTCCACGGTGCCCCGAAGGGCCTCGAATTCCGCAAGCTGCGCAAACGCCTGGTCAGCCAGGTGCGCGAGGCGATCGACACCTATGGCATGGCCCGCGCGGGCGACCGCTGGCTGGTCTGCCTGTCGGGCGGCAAGGACAGCTACACGCTGCTGGCGGTGCTGCACGAACTGAAGTGGCGCGGTCTTCTGCCGGTGGAACTGCTGGCCTGCAACCTTGATCAGGGCCAGCCCGGCTTTCCGGCGACAGTATTGCCCGAATTCCTGACGAAGATGGGGGTGCCGCACCGGATCGACTATCAGGACACCTATTCGGTCGTCATCGACAAGATCAAACCCGGCGGGACGATGTGTTCCCTGTGCTCGCGCCTGCGTCGGGGCAACCTGTATCGCATCGCGCGCGAGGAGGGTTGTTCCACCGTCGTCCTTGGCCATCACCGCGACGACATCCTGGAAACCTTCTTCATGAACCTCTTCCATGGCGGCCGCCTGGCCGCGATGCCGCCGCGTCTTCTGAACGAGGACGGCGATCTGTTCGTGGCCCGCCCCCTCGCCTTTGTCGCCGAGGAGGATTGCGGCAAGTTCGCCGCCGCGATGGGCTATCCGATCATCCCCTGCGACCTGTGCGGCAGCCAGGAGGGCCTGCAGCGCGCCCAGGTGAAAAGGCTCCTGGACGAATGGGAGGCGCGGACCCCGGGACGGCGTCAGGTCATGTTCCGCTCGCTGCTGAACGTAAGGCCCGCGCATCTGGCGGACCCGACGCTGTTCGACTTTGCGTCGCTTGCCGCAGCCAGCCCGGCTTTCGCCGGGGCAGATGGGGAAAATTCTACGCAACTTTCGGATGAGCGTTAAGGAACTGATCAGGAACATCACCCTAGCCTGACCCCGATCAGCGGGTGCTTTGCCCGCCACAACGGGGGCATCCTGCATGACCAAGGCGCTGCAACACCTGGCGGACCACGCCTGGAAGATCCTCGCCCTGTTGCCGCTTCTGGCGCTTCTCGCCGTTCAGCTCGGGGGCGAGGCTGCGCTGGCAGGTCTTGCCGTGGCGCTTCCGCTCGCCGTGCTTGCCTTCGGGCGCAAGGGTGGGCCGGCTGACTCCGGGGCGATGTCCGACCAGGTGATCGCCCGGCTGGATGCAACTCTGGCCGAGGTCAAGGCCAGCGGTGGGACGACCGGCTGCCTTGTCATCCAGTTCGACGACGCAGCCCATCTCTGCGACCGTCTGGGCCGTGCCCGGCAAAGCGAGGTGCTGTCGGCCTGTGTTGCCCGCCTGCGCGGGGCCCTGCGTCCTGGCGATCTGCTCTACACGCTCGAGGACGGCAGTCTTGCGGTCGCCCTGGCCGCATCGCCCCGGCTTGATCTCGAGATCATGGTGCGGATCGCGGCCCGCCTGCAACTGGTGGCCCAGCAGCCGGTGACACTGGCGACAGGGCCGGTGCAGGTCACCTGTTCGATCGGCTTCTGCGTCGCTCAACAACTGTCGCAACCCTCGGGGCGCGCGCTTCTGGATGCCGCCCAGGTCGCGGGGGATGAAGCGTCGGCCTGCCGTCCGGGCGCGATCCGCAGCTTCTCGGCCGAGCTTGCCCGGGCACGCGCCGACCGGGATGGCCTGCGTGCGGGCTTTGCCGGGGCCGTCGACCGCGGCGAGATCAGGGCCTGGTTTCAGCCTCAGGTCTCGACCGACAGCGGCGAGGTGACGGGGATCGAGGCACTGGCGCGCTGGCAGCATCCCGACCGCGGCTGTCTCGCGCCCGGGGCTTTCCTGCCCGCGCTCGAAGGGTCAGATCTGATGGAGCTTCTGGGTCAGACCATGTTGACCCAGTCGCTTGCGACGCTTGCCGAATTCGACCGCAAGGGCCTGATGATTCCGACCGTGGCGGTGAACTTTTCGGCACAGGAGCTGCGCGACCCGCACCTGCCGGAACGTCTGGGCTGGACTCTGGACCGTTTTCAGCTGGCCCCGTCGCGCCTGACTGTCGAAGTGCTGGAATCGGTGGTCGCAGGCGATGGCGAGGACATCATCGCCGCGAACATCGGCCGGATTGCGGCGATGGGATGCAATGTCGACCTCGACGATTTCGGCACCGGCCACGCCTCGATCACCGCGATCCGTCGCTTTGCGCTGAACCGGCTGAAGATCGACCGCAGCTTCATCCGCGACGTCGACCAGAACCGTGACCAGCAGAACCTCGTGACCGCGATCCTGTCCCTGGCCGAACGCCTGGGGCTGGCAACTTTGGCCGAAGGCGTGGAGACCCCCGGCGAACATGCGCTTCTGGCGCAGCTTGGCTGTGGCCATGTCCAGGGCTACGTCATCGCCAGACCGATGCCCGTCGATGACCTTGCCGCCTGGCTCGCCGCGCATCGCGAAACCCGCGCCCAGGCCCTGCGCATCGACGTGAAGGCGCGATGATCGGATCGGATCCCCGGCCTCACGCCCCGGTCGACCAGGCCCGAAGGACCAAGGCCGGGCGGTCCGACTGCCGCCACCCCGGGGGACGTTGCCGGATCGGTCGATCCTTTCACCCAGGCCCCGCCCCGAAAGCCCAACGGCCCGGTTTGCCCCCGGTCCACGCCGCGAAGCCGGGCCGGAGCCTGACCAAAGTCCAACGCGAGTCCGAAGCGACCGGACTGACCATGTCTCGTGCCGGACAGCCCCGCGTCAGGGCCTGAGCGATCAAGGCGCTTGCCGGTTTCGTCGAAAGGCCGCAGGCTGCCTGGCAAACACCCGTCTCGTGCATCACCTTGCGGCAGACCGCCCGTCAGACCCCGACTTCGATCCCCAGCCCGCGTTCACGCGCCCGGGCGACCGCGACGGACGCGACTGCAAGATCCTGCAGCGCAACCCCGGTCCCGTCATACAGCGTCACCTCCCCTGCCCGCCGCCGCCCGGGATCGGCACCGGTCAGAACGTCGCCCAGGGGCCGGATCGCGCCCGCTTGCAGAAGGCCGGCCCCCACCGCGTGCTGCGCCTCGCCGATGGTCACGCTTTGCGCCACCTCGTCGGTGAAGACCGACGCCGCGGCCACCAGCGCAGGCTCGACCTCCTGTTTGCCCTGCGTGTCCGTCCCCATACAGCTGAGATGCGTGCCCGGCGCGACATGCGCCGCCAGCAGACTGGCCGCGGGCGATGAGGTGATGGTCACGATCACCTCGGCCTCGCGCATCCTGTCCAGGGGGACCGCCTCGAACGGCAGGCCAATTTCGGCGGCCACTGCGCCCAGTTTCGGCAGCATCTCGGGATGCAGGTTCCAGGCGATGAGCCGACGATCCCCAACACCTCCGCCTCGGGTCGCGCCAGCCGGTCGATGGCGATGGCCGCTGCCGCCGCCGTCCGCAAAGCGGTGAGAAGATTGCCCCCCACCATCGCCACCGGCCGCCCGGTGTCCGGATCGAACAGGAAGACCGAGGACTGATGATTGATCAGCGCCTTCGCCGCATTGCCGGGGAAATATCCCCCGGCCTTCACCCCGACGACGCCCGCAGCCCGGTCAAGCCCCGACTTGAAACCATACTGCCGCCCCTCGCCCAGGGCCTCGCGCACGACCGGGAAGTTGCGGGCCTCACCCCGGGCCATGGCGGCAAAGCAGGCCTCGACGGCGCGGAAGGCGTCCTCGGGGGTGACAAGCGAGGCGATCAGGGCCTCGGGAACGATCAGCATCAGCACAGCTCCAGATGTGGTTCGACAGCGCCCGGCACCAATAGGTTGGGCAATCGGCCCAGCCTGCGTTTGCCCTCTCAATAGGCCTTGCCCCGGGCCGAGACGGGCCAGACGACTTCGACCTTGCCGCCCCGGATCCCGACATACCAGTCATGCACGTTGCAGGTCGGGTCGCAGTGGCCCGGCACCAGACGCAGCTTGTCGTTGACCTTCAGCACGCTGCCCGGGTCCTCGACCACCCCGTGTTCATCGCTGCACTTGACGTATCTCACATCGCTGCGGCCGAAGACCACCGGCAGCCCGCTGTCCACCGACTGCGCCTTCAGGCCCGCATCGACGATGGCCTTGTCGGGTTTGGCATGGCTCATCACGCTGGTCAGAAGGAACAGCGCGTTTTCCCATTCTCCCTGATCGATCCGCTTGCCGTCCTTGTCGAGAATGCGCCCGTAATCCGCGTCCATGAAGGCATAGGAGCCGCATTGCAGCTCGTTGTAGACGCCCGAGGCGCTTTCGAACTGGTAGCTGCCGGTGCCGCCGCCGCCGACGATGTCGCAGGCCAGGCCTTCGGCGCGCAGCGCGTCGACCGCATCCTTCACCTGCGCCACGGCAAGATCGATCCTGGCCTTGCGGTCGGCATAGGCGTCCAAGTGCTGCATCGCGCCCTGATAGGCCTGGATGCCCGAGAATTTCAGGCCCGGAGCGGCGGCGATGGACCGGGCCAGGTCAAGCACTTCGGGTGTTGTCCTCACCCCGCAACGTCCCGCGCCGCAGTCGATCTCGACCAGACATTCGATGGTCGCGCCGTGCCGGACCGCCGCTGCGGACAGATCGGCCACATTGTCCGGCATGTCGACGCAAACGATGGTCCGGCACCCAAGCTTTGGCAGCCGCGCCAGCCGGTCGATCTTTGCCGGGTCGCGCACCTGGTTGGACACCAGCACATCCTTGATCCCGCCGCGGGCAAAGACCTCGGCCTCGGAGACCTTCTGGCAGCAGACCCCGACCGACCCTCCGAGCCGTTCCTGCAGCAGGGCCACATCGACCGACTTGTGCATCTTGCCATGCACCCGGTGCCGCATGCCGTGGGCCCGGGCATAGTCGCCCATCTTGACGATGTTCCGCTCCAGCGCATCGAGGTCAAGGACAAGGCAAGGCGTCTGGATGTCCGCTTCGCTCATTCCGGGCAGGGCGGGAATGTCGTAGCCCACCTCAAGACCTTGAAAATTCGTCGATTTGTTCATCGGATTCATCCTTTCATCCAGGGAAGGCGGTCAAGGTCCACATTACCGCCGGTGATGATCACCCCGACCTTGCGGCCACGGAACACCTCTGGGTTGGCCAGAATGCAGGCGAGGGGCACCGCACAGCTTGGCTCCATCACGATCTTCATCCGCTTCCAGGTCAGTTTCATCGCGTCGACGATCTGGTCTTCGGACGCGGTGAAGATGTCGGTCACATGGCGGGAAACGAAGTGCCAGGTCAGCGCCTTCAACGGCACCTTGAGGCCATCGGCAACCGTTTCCGGCGCGTCGTCGGCGATGATCCGGCCCGCCTTGAAGCTGCGGAACGCATCGTCGGCGTTCCTGGGCTCTGCGGCATAGACCGCGACGCCCGGCGCGGTCGAGGCCACGGTCAGGCAGGTGCCGGAGATCATTCCGCCGCCGCCGATCGGCGCGATGATCGCGTCCAGCCCCTCGACCTGTTCCATCAGTTCCCGCGAGCAGGTCGCCTGACCGGCGATGACGCGCGGGTCGTTGTAAGGATGGACGAATTCGCCCCCGGTCCGGGCCTGAACCTCGGCGAAGACCGCTTCGCGGCTTGAGGTCGAGGGGTCGCATTCGGTGATCACACCGCCATAGCCGCGCACGGCGTCCTTCTTCGCTTGCGGGGCGGTGCGCGGCATCACCACGTTGCAGGGAATGCCCCGGCGACCGGCCGCATAGGACAGCGACAGCGCGTGGTTGCCGCTGGAATGGGTGCAGACGCCCCTGGCCGCCTGATCATCGGTCAACCCGAAAACCGCATTGCAGGCACCGCGCACCTTGAACGCCCCTGCTTTCTGAAAGTTCTCGCACTTGAAGAACAGGTCCGCCCCGGTCAGGTCGTTGAAATAGCGCGAGGTCAGCACCGGGGTCCGGTGGATGTGGGGCGCGATGCGGGCATGGGCGGCCAGCACGTCGTCGAAAGTCGGAATCTGCATGGTCGTGTCCTTCATTGTCCCGCCCTCTCGTTGCCGGGCCCAAAATCCTTCGAAGGATTTTGCAAGTCTTTTCGAAAAGATTTGCGCCTCACTCCGCCGCCTGCGCCAGAGCGGGAACCGTGCCGCGGTAATACTCCTGCGCCGCTGCGACGCCCGAGCCCAGACGCACGGGCCAGCCCAGATCGGCCATGCACATCTCGGCCACAGAGAGGCCCGACAGCATCATCGCCTCGGTCAGCATCCCCAGATGCCCGATGCGGAACACCTTGCCCGCGACCTCGCCCAGGCCGACGCCGAAGGCCATCCCGTATTTCGACGCCGCAAGCTGCACCAGCGCAGTGCCGTCGCAGCCCTCGGGCACCTTCACCGCCGTCACCGTATCCGAGTAGAGCTCCGCCGAGGCCGCATAAGGCGTCATGCCCCAGGCGAAGACGGCGCGGCGCACGCCTTCGGCAAGGCGGTGGTGCCGGGCATAGACCGCTTCCAGACCCTCGGATTCGAGAAGGTCGATGGAATGTGCCAGCCCCGCGATCAGCCCGACGGCGGGTGTGTAGGGATAGCCGCCCCGGGCATAGGCCGCCAGCATGTCCTTGAAGTCGAAGTAGGTTCTGGGCAGTCGCGCGGTCTCCATCGCCATGATGGCCTTGGGGCTGAGCCCCAGGATTGCCAGCCCGGCCGGCAGCATGAACCCCTTCTGGCTGCCCGCCACGGCGATGTCCACGCCCCAGCCGGCAAAGTCGAACGGCATCGAGCCGATGGACGACACGCCGTCCACGAACAGCATGGCCGGATGGGCGGCCGCGTCCAGCACGGCCCGGATGCCCGCGATGTCGGATTTCACCCCGGTCGCCGTCTCGTTGTGCGTCGCCAGCACCGCCTTGATGTGCCCGGTCTTGTCCGCGCGCAGCACCCTGGCAAGGGCCGCCAGCGGTGCGCCCTCGCCCCAGGGCGTCTCGATGATCTCGACATCCAGCTTGTGGCGCTGGCAGAGGTCGATCCAGCGGTGGCTGAACATGCCGAACCGCGCCGCGAGCACCGTGTCGCCCGGCGAGAGCGTGTTGGTGATCGCCGCCTCCCAGCCGCCGGTGCCGGTCGAGGGGATCACGATGATCTCCCCCTCCTCCATCCGAAGCACCCGCCGGACCCCCTCGACCGCCGGTCTGAACAGCCGCGCAAAGGCGGGCGAGCGGTGGTCAAGCGTCGGCATGTCGCAAGCCTTGCGGACCGAGTCGGGGATGTTCGTCGGGCCCGGAATGAAGACCGGGTTCTGCGTGGACATCGGGCAACTCCCAGGATGACTGCCCGCAAAGGCTAGGCCCTGCGACCAATGCGCGCAATTTTTTCGAAAAGATTTTTCATTCAGGTGGTTTCCTGCTATTCCGCAAATCAGTCAACACCTTGCGCTTTTTCACCCTGCAGGAGGCTTCGATCATGGCACAAAAACCGCGCGGCAGGCCAAAGGCGTTTCACGACAAGACCGATCAGAACACCGTCCAGGCTCTGGACCGGGGTCTCGACATCCTGACCCATGTCGCCCTGCATCCGGGCCGCACCCTGTCGGAGATCAGCGAGGCCACCGGCGAGGCCATTGCCACCGTCTTCCGCGCGCTTGTCACCTTGCAGGGCCACGCCATGGTCGAGGCCGAAGAGCCTGGCCAGTTCTGGCACGTCGGCCCGGGTGCGTTTCGCATCGGGTCGGCGTTCCTCAAGCGCACCAAGGTCGTCGAACGTGCCCGCCAGCCGATGGACGCGCTGATGCGCGAAACCGGGGAAACCGCGAATCTTGGCATCGAGGTCCGCGACGAGGTGGTCTTTCTCGCCCAGGTCGAGACCTATGAGGCGATACGCGCCTTCTTTCCGCCCGGAACCCGCGCGGCGATGCATGCGTCCGGCATCGGCAAGGCGCTGCTGGCCTGGTATCCCGAGGAAAAGGCCCGCGGCATCCTTGCCCGCAAGGGGCTGGAGAAGTTCACCTCCCTCACCCTCACCAGCGACAGTGCCCTGCTGCGCGACCTTTCCCGCACCCGCGACCGGGGTTTTTCCATCGACGATCAGGAACGCGCCGAAGGCATGCGCTGCGTCGCCGCCCCGATCTTCAATGCGCATCGCGAACCGGTGGCGGGTCTCTCCGTCTCGGGGCCTGCTTTCCGCATGGGGCTTTCGGATGCCACCCGCATCGGCGCGTTGGTCCGGGCCGCGGCCGA
This sequence comes from Rhodobacterales bacterium 32-66-9, assembly GCA_002280405.1. Taxonomy (GTDB): domain Bacteria; phylum Pseudomonadota; class Alphaproteobacteria; order Rhodobacterales; family Rhodobacteraceae; genus Tabrizicola. Next base: position 24,752 of record NCDY01000032.1, read on the forward strand.
CCAGGTGACCGAGGCCACGGGCGGCGCGCAGCCAAGCTGACGCTTCCGGCACCAGCCGGTCGGTCGGGAACCAGACGCAGGCGCCCGGCCGGCTAGACAGGTCGCACAACCGTCAAGGGACGCACCGATGTCGAAGCCCAACCTCCTGATCCTGATGGTCGACCAGCTGAACGGGACGCTGTTCCCCGACGGCCCTGCCGACTTCCTGCACTGCCCGAATTTGCGGGCCCTGGCCGCCCGTTCGGCGCGGTTTGCCAATGCCTACACCGCCTCGCCGCTGTGTGCGCCTGCCCGGGCCAGTTTCATGTCCGGCCAGTTGCCCAGCCGCACAAGGGTCTACGACAACGCCGCCGAGTTCGCCTCGGACATCCCGACCTATGCCCACCACCTGCGCCGGGCCGGCTATCAGACCGCGCTTTCCGGCAAGATGCATTTCGTCGGCCCAGACCAGCTTCACGGCTTTGAACAGCGCCTGACCACCGACATCTACCCCGCCGATTTCGGCTGGACCCCGGATTACCGCAAGCCGGGTGAACGGATCGACTGGTGGTATCACAACCTTGGCTCGGTCACCGGGGCGGGCGTGGCCGAGATCACCAACCAATACGAATACGACGACGACGTGGCCTTCCAGGCCTGCCAGAAGCTCTACGACCTCTCGCGCGGGCAAGACCCCCGCCCCTGGGCGCTGACCGTCAGCTTCACTCACCCGCACGACCCTTTCGTCGCCCGCCGCAAATACTGGGACCTTTATAAGGGCACCCCGGAATGCGAGCCGCCCGAACCCCTCGCCTACGACGACATGGACCCCCATTCCCGGCGCCTGATGGACGCCTGCGACTGGCGCGCGCTGACCATCACCCCGGACGACGTCCGCCGCGCCCGCCGCGCCTATTTTGCCAACATTTCCTATATCGATGACAAGATCGGCGAGATTCTCCAGGTGCTGGAGGCCACCCGGCAAGCGGCTCATGTCGTCTTTCTCTCCGACCATGGCGAGATGCTTGGGGAAAAGGGCCTCTGGTTCAAGATGAACTTCTTCGAAGGCTCGGCCCGCGTGCCGCTGATGATCGCCGCCCCCGAGATGCCTGCGGGCCGCATCGACACGCCGGTCTCTTCCATCGACCTCGCCCCCACCCTAGCGGCCCTCGCTGGCATCTCGATGGACGAGGTCGCGCCCTGGACCGAGGGCGTCAACCTGATCCCCGTCGCGAACGGTGCCCCGCGTGGCCCGGTCGCCATGGAATATGCCGCCGAAGGCACGATCACGCCGATGGTCGCCTTGCGCGAGGGTGCCTGGAAATACATCCGCTGCCCCGCAGACCCCGAACAGCTTTTCGACGTGGCCAACGACCCGGGCGAAACCACCAACCTCGCCCGGGATCCTCGGGCCGTCGAAATCCTTGCCCATTTCCGCGCGCTTGCGGACCGACGCTGGGATCTGGCCGCCTATGACGCCCAGGTCCGCGAAAGCCAGGCCCGCCGCTGGGTGGTGTATCAGGCGCTGCGCAACGGTGCCTACTACCCCTGGGACCACCAGCCCCTGCGCGCGGCGTCCGAACGCTACATGCGCAACCACATGGACCTGAACGTGCTGGAAGACAGCAAACGGTTCCCGCGAGGCGAGTAGGGTGCGGCCCAACGCTCACCATCGGCCAGTGCGCTGTGCGCCGCACCCTACGATGCGGTGCCGACCCGCCCTTGCCGCGCATCGCGCAGCACCGCCTCGGCGCCCTTCCAGCCCATCAGCATCGCCGGGGCGTTGGTGTTCCCCGCGATGATCGTCGGAAACGCGCTTGCGTCGATCACCCGCAAGCCCCCGACGCCATGCACCTTGAGGGCGGCATCCACCACGGCAGTTCCCGCGTCCGGCCCCATCCGGCAGGTGCAGCTTGGGTGATACACCGTCCCGGACCGGGACCGGAAATCCTGGATAAGCTCTTCATCCGAGCGCACGTCCGGCCCCGGTCGCAGCTCTTCCCTGATCAGCCGCGCCAGACTGGGCTGCGCCGCGATCCGGCGCAGGACCTTGACCGCCGCAAGCATCTCTTCCACGTCATTGTTCGTTGAAAAGGCGTTCGCGGTGATGACCGGATGCACCTCGGGGTCGGCGCTGCGCAGCCGGATATGGCCGCGGCTGGTCGGGCGGCAGTTGGACAGCCCGATCGACATCCCCGACCAGGGGTCGGGGGTCAAGAGCGGCCGCTCGCCATCGCGCGGGATGAGCGTGGAGAAGGCCTGGAAGTAAAGCTGCATGTTCGGCCGGTCGAGGTCTGGCCGCGTGCGGAAGAACCCGCCGCCATGGTTGATCGACTTGGCCAGAGGACCGCCGCCACCCAGGAAATACTGCAATCCCGCCCGCAGCTTGCCCCACCAGGGCCGCAGCTCGTCATTGTAGGTCGGCACCTTCATCGCCCAGGTGTAGTTGAGCCCCTGGTGGTCGCTGAGGTGATCGCCGACATTCGGATTGTCGCGCAGCACCGGGATGCCAAGGCTTTGCAACAGCGGCCCCGGACCGATCCCCGACAGTTGCAACAGTTGCGGCGAGTTGATCGCCCCGCCCGAGAGGATCACCTCGGCCTTCGCCCGCAGCACCCGGGTCTCGCCGCCACGCCGGTATTCGACTCCGACCGCGCGACCACCCTCGATCACCACACGGGTCGCCAGCGCCCCGGTGATCACCCGCACATTCGCCCGTTTCATCGCCGGTCGCAGGAAAGCCCGCGCCGCCGAGTTCCGCCGCCGCCCCTTGATCGTCATCTGGTAGACGCCAGCCCCTTCCTGCCGCGCCCCGTTGAAATCCGGGGTCTCCGGCAGCCCTGCCTCGCCACAGGCCGCGACATAGGCCGGGACAAGGGGGTGCAGGCCCGAGCGGTTGGCCGAGATGAACAACGGCCCGCCCTTGCCGCGCCAGGCATCCGCGCCCGCCTCGTTGTCCTCGATCGCGCGGTAGGCAGCAAGGCAATCGTCCCAGCCCCAGCCGGGATTTTCACGACCCCACTCTTCGTAATCGGCCCGATGCCCCCGGATCCAGACCATCGCGTTGATACTGGACGACCCGCCAAGCACCTTGCCCCGCGGCCAGTGATCCCGGTTTCCGGCCAGTCCGGGGTCGGGTTCCGTCCGGTAAAGCCAGTTCACGGCGGGGTCGTAGAACAGCTTTCCGTATC
>NCDY01000033.1 GCA_002280405.1 Rhodobacterales bacterium 32-66-9
GGGTGGTCACTGTCATACCCCCGGTGCGTCGCCAGATCGAAGGCCACCGACACCCCCTGCTGCCCCCCTGCCAAGGCCTTGCGGTAGAAGGCATTCGACTCCTCGGCGGTGGAAAAGCCCGCATACTGCCGGATCGTCCAGGGCCGCCCGGCATACATCGTCGCCCGCACCCCGCGCGTGAAGGGTGCCACGCCGGGCAATTCGCCCATCTGCGGCAGCCCCGCCACATCCGCCGCAGTGTACAGCGGCTTGACGGTGATCCCCTCCAGCGTCTGCCAGTTGAGGCTCTCCGGGCCCTTGCCCTTCAGCTCCGTCGAGGCCAGCGCCTTCCATGACTTCAGGTCCGTCATCGCACTCTCCAATTTCCCCGCGATGTGGGCCCATCGCGCGCTTGGGCTTTTGCCGAAACCCCCCTATATCGGGATCATGCAGCATCTGGCCCGTCGTCAACTTATCGCCCTCGTGGCCCTTGCCCTTCCGGCGTCCCTTGCATTTCCCGGCCGCGCCGATCAGGCCCCGACCTTCGCCCCGGTCCCGGCGTCAGAGGTGGTCGAAGCCGACCTGCTGTTCCTGCGCCGCCCGGTCGTCGTCTTCGCCGACAGCCCGAACGACCCCGCCTTTCTGCGGCAGATGGAGCTTTTGACCCGCTACTTCGACCAACTCGCCACCCGCGATGTGATCCTGATCATCGATACCGACCCCGCAAACCCCTCGGCCTTGCGCAAGAAGCTGCGGCCCCGGGGGTTTTCGCTGGTCTTGATGGACAAGGACTGGAAGCCCTCGATTCGCAAGCCGCTCCCCTGGGAGGGGCGCGAGATCATCAACTCCATCGACAAGATGCCCATCGCGCGCACCGAGGCGCTGGACAGGAACCCGGCCGGGCGGTAGCTGGCCCGCATCACTCGAACTCCAGGATCACGTCGTCGACCCGCAGGCTGGCTCCGGCGCTGGCCCTGACCTTCCTGACCACGCCCCTGCGCTCGGCCTTGAGGATGTTCTCCATCTTCATCGCCTCGACGGTCGCCAGCGCCTGGCCCTCCTGCACCTCGTCGCCCTCCGCGACGGCGATCTTCACCACCAGCCCCGGCATCGGACACAGCAGGTACTTCGACGTGTCCGGCGGCACCTTATCCAGCATCAGGCCCGCCAGCACCTTCTGCCGCGGGGTCTGGACATGGACCTTGAGGTCCGCGCCGCGCAGCCGCATGCGAAAGCCCATCGGCACCTTGGCGGTCTTGATGACCAGCGGCTCGCCATCGACCGTCAGCCGCGCGAGCGGCTGCCCCGGCGTCCAGTCGCTCGTCACCCGGAGTTCGGTCCCGTCGTCGAAGACCACGGTCGATCCTTCATGGTCGGCCTTCACCGTGACCGCGAAGCTCGTCCCTTGCGCCGTCACCACCCAGTCGTCGCCCACCCGGCGAGTATGATTGTCCATCGTCCCCGAAATCCGCGTGCGCCGAATTTCGGCCATCCGGTTCATCGCCGCCGCCGCCGCCGCCACCCGGCGCAAAAGGCTCGGGTCCAGCGTCGCGCCGGTGAAACCGCCCTCGTATTCCTCGGCAATGAAGGCGGTGGTGATGCTGCCGGACTCAAAGCGCGGGTGATCCATCACGGCGGAACAGAACGGCAGGTTGTGCCCGATCCCTTCAACCTCGAACGTGTCCAGCGCGAGGCGCATCTCCTCGATCGCATCGGCGCGGGTCGGCCCCCAGGTGCAAAGTTTGGCGATCATCGGGTCGTAGAACATGCTGATCTCGCCACCCTCGGTGACGCCGGTATCATTGCGCACGATCCCGCCGCGCTCAGTTGGCCCCTCCACCGGGGGGCGATAGCGCGTCAGCCGCCCGATCGACGGCAGAAAGTTGCGATAAGGGTCCTCGGCGTAAAGCCGGGATTCCATCGCCCAGCCGTTGATCTTCAGGTCCTCCTGACGGAATGGCAGACGTTCGCCATTCGCCACACGGATCATCTGCTCTACCAGATCGACCCCGGTGATCAGTTCCGTCACCGGATGCTCGACCTGCAATCGCGTATTCATTTCAAGGAAATAGAAGTTGCGGTTGCCATCGACGATGAACTCCACCGTCCCCGCACTGGTGTAGCCCACGGCCTTGGCCAAAGCGCAGGCCTGTTCGCCCATCGCCTTCCGCGTCGCCTCATCGAGGAAGGGGCTGGGGGCCTCTTCGATCACCTTCTGGTTCCGCCGCTGGATCGAACATTCGCGTTCGTGCAGGTAGACGGTGGTGCCATGTCTGTCGGCCAGCACCTGAATTTCGATGTGGCGCGGCTGGGTCACGAACTTCTCGATGAAAATCCGGTCGTCGCCGAAACTCGCCGCCGCCTCGTTCTTCGAGGACTGGAACCCCTCCCGCGCCTCGGCGTCGGTCCAGGCGATCCGCATCCCCTTGCCGCCGCCGCCCGCGCTGGCCTTGATCATCACCGGATAGCCGATCTGGGCGCTGATCCTCACCGCCTCGTCCGCGTCGGCGATAAGGCCCATGTAGCCGGGGACCGTGGATACCCCGGCCGCCATCGCCAGCTTCTTCGAGGTGATCTTGTCGCCCATCGCCTCGATCGCGGGCGACGGCGGCCCGATGAAGACCACGCCCGCCTTCTCCAGCGCGGCGGCGAAATTCATGTTCTCGGACAGAAAACCGTAGCCCGGATGCACCGCCTGCGCGCCTGTCCGGCGGATGGCGTTCATGATCCGGTCGATCACGATGTAGGACTGCGCCGCCGGGGCCGGGCCGATATGCACCGCCTCGTCCGCCATCTGCACGTGCAAGGCATTGCGGTCGGCGTCGGAATAGACGGCAACGGTCCTGATCCCCATCTTCCGGGCCGTCTTGATCACGCGGCAGGCGATCTCGCCCCGGTTGGCAATCAGGATCTTGTCAAACATCGGCTCCCCCCATCAGGCGCAAAGAAAAAAAAGACCACCCGGGCGGTCGGCCCGGATGGTCCTTTCAGTCGTGCGAACCCGCCCGAAGGCGGCCGGCTTAGTATCCGTTGTTGCAGCGCGGCAGGCCCAGCTCGATCCCGCAGGTCGCGACACCGGCAAGACCGCCGATGGCTGCACCGGCAAGCAGGTTTTCGTCCAGAGCATCTGCGACCAGAGCGCCCGCAGCCGCGCCGGCCAAGCCGCGCGACGCAGGATCCTGCACGCAACCGGCCAGGACGGTGGAAAAGAGACCGAAGACGAGAAGCGACTTCTGCATTTGGTACTGCCTCGCAAGGTTGTTGTTATTGCGCATGATTTTACCGCAGTATCACAGATTTGAAAGCGGTTTCTGCTGTTGCCTGCGCAAGCGCTGTTGCACGAACCGAACATAAGGATCGGTCCGGCCTGGGACGGGCCGGACCGAAGGGAAGGGGAAGGGTAACAACGCAGACTGCGCAAGCCATGGCTGGGCTGCCGACGACGTGCCGGAGAAGCATGGCGCGGCGATGCAACCATTGCAAACGATATGAAAACGCCAGCAAAACCCTGAGCAAAAGCGCGCCAAAAAGTCTGCGGTCTCGGCGAAATCATGCCTAGTCCTCGTCCGCTTCCGGGTCGTCAGCCAGCGCGTTGGGCGCGTCCGGCGCGAACACCTGTGGAAAGGCCGCTTCGGCGCGCCGGACGTCGATCCTCAGCAGCGCCTCATATGAACAGGGATCGAACGGCTCTTCTGCCGCAACGACCTCACGCCCGAAAAGCCAGGACAGCCGACCGGCATCCAGATTGCCACGCTCGAACGGCTCTTCCCCGAAAGACTGCCAGAGTGCCGCCATGAAGGCCTCGTCGGCCTTCCGGTCGGCATGTTTGCGGTCCCTGAACCGCTCGCGCTTGATCAGCTTTGTCGCGCCGTCCTTCACATTGGCACGGCGGATCGTGAACTGGAAATCGGTCCCCGGCATCCGGCCCGGAAAACCGCGGTGTTTCAGCATCTGTCCCGCCCCCGTTGAGTGCAGCCGCAACGACGGTTCTGCCGACGCAAAGGCGCGGACCAGGGCGAAATCATTGGATGTTCTGAAGCAGGCGACCTGTCAACCGCGCTGCTGCGCAGGAGGTCAAGGTTTGGCGCGGGCCTGCCTGACCGAAGCCGGCAGGCCCGCTCCGCAAGCTTACTTGTACTTGCCGGTGTCCACGACTTCCGGGGTGACCGGCTCGGGCGTCGGCTCTGCCTTCTTGGCGCAAGCGGCGAAAGCCGTGACCATTGCCAGAACCAGAACCAGACGTGCGCTCTTCGACATCCTCTACTCCATCTTTCTCTGGGCGCTTCGGAAGCCTCACGGCTATCCGGCGCCTGTTCGCTGTTGACGGCCGAATTGGCCCGGCCTGCCGATACCTTAGCCGAAAGAATTTCGGAATGGTATGATGGCCCGACCAAGTTCTCGACCTGTGGCGTTCCTACATCAGCCTTTGATTCATGGCCAGCCGGAAAAACAACATTTCGCGACCGCATCAGAAGACCTCCCAGATGCAGGCACCATTTTCCGGGCGATAGGATTCGAAGAACTGCACAACATCGGGCGCGGACTTGCCGAAAGGCACCGCTTCGCTGGCAAGGGAAATGACGATCTGCCGTGGCGCGGGTTCCATGCCCGCGATGCGCTGGACGGCAAAGCTGTCGCACAGCACCTGCATGTCCACGGCGGCACTTTCGGCATCCTCCGCGCTGAGACCCGGCGCGAGAAACCGGAACCGTGCCGTCGCACCTTCCGGGCCCCGCGCATCCGTAACGATGTCGATCAACGTCAGCGCGCGCCCCGATGGCACCGGAACGGCCTCGCCGGTCGGAGATTCGTCCTGACAGGCGGCGAGCAGTGTCAAGGCACCAATCAGGGCCGGAAGAAGCGGAGGGGTGCGGCGGGACATGATCACAGCGGGATGTTGTCGTGCTTTTTCCACGGCATCATCGCCTGCTTGCCGCGCAGGGCTGCAAAGGCCCGCGCGACCCGCCGACGGGTGGAATGGGGCATGATCACCTCGTCGATGAAACCCTTCTCGGCCGCGACGAAGGGGTTGGCGAAACGGTCCTCGTAATCCTTCACCCGCGCGGCGATCCTCTCCGGCTCTCCCAGTTCGGAACGGTAAAGGATCTCCACCGCCCCTTTCGCGCCCATCACCGCAACTTCAGCCGTGGGCCAGGCATAGTTGAAATCGGCCTTCAGGTGCTTGGAGGCCATCACCACATAGGCCCCACCATAGGTCTTGCGGGTCAGGACCGTGACTTTCGGCACCGTCGCCTCGCCGTAGGCAAACAGCAGTTTCGCCCCATGTTTGATGACCCCACCATACTCCTGCCCCGTCCCGGGCAGGAAGCCGGGCACGTCGACAAAGGTCAGGATCGGAATCTCGAAGGCATCGCAGAACCGAACGAACCGGGCGGCCTTGCGGCTGGCGTCGATGTCGAGGCAGCCTGCCAGAACCATCGGCTGGTTTGCCACCACGCCCACAGTCTGACCTTCCAGCCGGATGAAACCGATGATGATGTTCGCCGCAAAGTCCCTTTGCACCTCGAAGAAATCGCCCTCGTCAGCGATCTTCAAGATCAGTTCCTTCATGTCATAGGGCTGGTTCGGGTTGTCCGGGACCAGCGTATCGAGGCTGGTCTCGATCCGGCCCGGATCGTCGAAGAACGGCCGCACTGGCGCCTTCTGCCGGTTGTTCAGCGGCAGATAGTCGAAGAGCCTGCGGATCTCGGCCAGCGCCTCGACGTCGTTCTCGAAGGCCCCGTCGGCGACGGAGGACTTGCGGGTATGGGTGGAGGCTCCGCCCAGTTCTTCTGCCGTCACGACCTCGTTGGTCACGGTCTTGACCACGTCGGGGCCGGTGACGAACATGTAGGAGCTGTCCTTCACCATGAAGATGAAATCGGTCATCGCCGGCGAATAGACCGCACCGCCCGCGCAGGGCCCCATGACCAGGGAAATCTGCGGCACGACGCCACTGGCCTCGATGTTGCGCTGGAACACTTCGCCATAGGCCGCAAGCGAGGCGACACCCTCCTGGATACGCGCCCCGCCAGAATCGTTGATCCCGATCACCGGTGCGCCGTTCTGCATCGCCATGTCCATGATCTTGCAGATCTTGGCGCCATGCGTCTCGCTGACCGACCCGCCCATGACCGTGAAGTCCTGAGAAAACACATAGACCTGCCGCCCGTTGATCGTGCCCCAGCCGGTCACCACGCCGTCCCCGGCGGGGCGGTCCTTTTCCATGCCGAAGTCGGTGCAGCGATGGGCGACGAACATGTCGAACTCCTCGAAACTGCCTTCGTCCAGCAGAAGCTCGACCCGTTCCCGCGCCGTCAGCTTGCCCTTGGCGTGCTGCGCGGCAACCCTGCTTTCGCCGCCCCCGGCACGGGCAGCAGACCGGCGGGCCTCAAGCTCGTCCAGTATGTCCTTCATCGCGCTCTCCCCCAGGGCTGATGCCGGTGCCAATCTAGGGGAATGCCGCCCGCGCGAGAAGCGCGAATGAGAAAATTTGCAAATCCGTTCGAAGCGGCGGCGTTCAAATTGCAAAACCGCAAACCGTTTGACCCGCGCGCGCGGCAGGCTATGCCAAAGGCGAGCCCGAAGCCGAGGATATCATGCCCAACCTGCCCGTCCCTGTCGTCACGATCGGCCTTCTTCTGGCCTCCAACATCTTCATGACCTTTGCCTGGTATGGCCATCTCAAGTACAAAGATAGCGCCCTGGTCACCGTGATCCTGGTGTCATGGGGCATCGCGTTCTTCGAATACGTGCTGCAAGTTCCAGCAAACCGCATCGGCTATGGCTATTACTCCGGTGCCGAGCTGAAGACGATCCAGGAAGTCATCACCCTGACGGTCTTCGCCATCTTCTCGGTCTTCTACCTGAAAGAGCCGCTTGGCTGGAACCACCTCGTCGGCTTCGGCTTCATTGCCGCCGGGGCGTTCTTCATTTTCCACAAATGGACGTAGGACCGGTTTTTCCCGGCCGGCCGCATGTGGACAATGCCGGATGGCAGGCGTAGCCCTAGCCGAATGCAAGACGCGGTGTTTCTCGACCGGACGACTCCCCCGAAGATCGTCACCCTGATCCTCATGGCCGGGCTGTCGGCGCTCACGATGAACATCTTCCTGCCGTCGCTGCCCGGAATGGCCGTCTATTTTGGCGTGCCCTACGGGGTGATGCAGCAATCCGTCGCCCTCTACCTTGCGCTGTCCGCCGCCCTGCAGATCATCATCGGCCCGATCTCTGACCGCTATGGCCGACGCAAGGTGCTTCTCGGCTCGCTGATTCTCTTCCTGCTTGCCACCATCGGCACCCTTCTTGCACCGACCGCCGCCTGGTTCCTGGTCTTCCGCATGGCCCAGGCCGTCATCGCCTCGGGCATGGTCCTCAGCCGCGCCGTCGTCCGCGACATGGTCGCCGACGCCCGGGCCGCAAGCATGATCGGCTATGTCACCATGGGGATGAGCCTGGTGCCGATGCTCGGCCCGGTCATCGGCGGCGTCCTTGACGACCTCTACGGCTGGAAGGCCAACTTCGCGCTGCTCCTGATCCTGGGAGTTGCCACGCTGGCCCTCGTCTGGGCCGACCTCGGCGAGACCGCGACGCTCCGCCGCGTCAGCCTGATGGACCAGGTCCGCAGCTATCCCGCCCTTTTCGCCTCGCGCCGGTTCTGGGGCTATACGCTTGCTGCCGCTTTCGCCTCGGGCTGCTTCTTCGCGTTCCTCGGCGGGGCGCCTTACGTCGGCGACAAGATCTTCGGGCTAAGCTCCACCCATGTCGGTGCGCTTTTTGCCTTGACGGCAATCGGTTACGCCGCAGGCAATTTCCTCGCCGGACGCTACTCGGTCCGCACCGGCATGAACCGGATGATCCTGCTTGGTACGCTGGTCACCAGCTTCGGCCTCGTCCTTCTGGCGCTTCTCACGCTTGCGGGTCTCTCCGGCCCCACAACCTTCTTCGGCCTGACACTCTTCATGGGGCTCGGCAACGGCATCTGCCTGCCCAACGCCAATGCCGGGATGCTGTCGGTCCGCCCCGACCTGGCCGGCACCGCCTCGGGTCTGGGAGGAGCGATCCTGATCGGGGGCGGCGCGGCACTGGCCGCTGTTGCGGGCATGCTCCTCGGCCCTGGCTCGTCGGAAATGCCGCTCGTCCTGCTGATGCTTGCCTCTTCAATCGCCTCGGTCATCGCCATCCTCTTCGTCATGCGCCGTGCCCGCCAGATCGGCGCAAGCTGACTCGGCAGTTGACGAGGATTTGCAAAGCGCCGCATAGCTTTGCAAACGGGGGACGGACATGCCCACCCAGAAACTCTATGCCGGGGTCAAGCTGCGCGAAATCCGCGCGCGTCTGTCGCTGACCCAGAAGACCTTTGCCGACAGGCTGTCGGTGTCCCTGCCCTATCTCAACCAGATGGAGAACAACCACCGGCCCGTCAGCGCCGCCGTCGTGCTGGCGCTGGCGCAGGAGTTCGGCCTTGACGTCACCGAGCTGACCGTCGGCGAAAGCGAACGCCTCGTCACCGACATGCGCGAGGCGCTGGCCGACCCGGTCTTCACCACCGCCACCCCGCCCTTGGCTGACCTCCGCCTTGCCGCGTCGAACGCCCCGGCTCTGGCCCGCGCTTTTCTCGACCTTCACCGCGCCTATTGCCAGACCCACGAACGTCTGGCCTCGCTTGACGAGGCCCTAGGCCGCGAAGACGCCTCCCTTCGCCCCTCACCGTGGGAGGAGGTTCGGGATTTCTTTCATTATTGCGACAATTATCTCGATGCGATCGACCGCGCGGCCGAATATTTCGCGACCTCTTCAAGCAACGGAAAGACGGTCGAAAATCTTGCTCAGGATCTGCTTCGTCGGGCTGGCATCAGTCTGCACTATTCGAACAATGCGCCTCTGCGTCACTACGACCCTGCCGCCAGGCGACTGGATATTTCAGCCCGTGTCTCTGGCCCGTCGCAGCGGTTCCAGCTTCTGCATCAGGTCGCGCTTCTGACCCAGAACGAGCTTCTGGAGGCAACTCTCGATCTGGCGCGGTTTTCCACGCCCGAGGCCCGGGACATCGCCAAGATCGGTCTCGCCAACTACTTTGCCGGGGCCGCGTTGCTGCCCTATCGAGCCTTCCTCGCCGCTTCGCAGGACGTACGCCACGACCTCGAACGCCTCGCCGACATCTTCGGTGCCTCGATCGAACAGGTCGGCCACCGGCTCTCCACCATGCAGCGGCCGGGGGCAAAGGGGATCCCGTTCTTCTTCGTCCGCGTCGATCAGGCGGGCACGATCACCAAGCGCCATTCCTCGACCCGGCTGCAGTTCGCCCGCTTCGGCGGCGCCTGCCCGTTGTGGAATGTCCACCGTGCCTTTGAAACACCGGGGCAGTTCCTGCGCCAGCTTGCGGAAACACCCGACGGCGTGCGCTACCTGTGTCTGGCCCGCGATGTCTCGAAGCCCGCCGGGGCCTTCCTCGCCCCCGTCCGTCGCTATGCCATCGGCCTCGGGTGCGAAGTGCAACACGCCCCGCACCTCGTCTATTCCGACGGGCTCGACCTGAAAGGCCGGTTCGAGCCCATCGGCATTTCCTGCCGGATCTGTGAGCGGGTGAACTGCCACCAGCGCAGCGTTCCGCCGCTGGAGGGGCGTCTGAAGATCAATCCCAACGCCCGCGACGTTTTGCCCTACGAGATCGGCTGACCCTCGTCGTTCCTTTCGGTCCTCCTCGGCGACGCCCGCGAGGAGAAGTCGAAGACGAACGACGAGCGATTATGCGCGAAGTGCCGCCGCGATCTGGTCCTTCAGCCGCAACCGCAGCTTGCGCAGTGTCTCTTCTTCGGTGTCGCTCACCGGATCCAGCCGCGTCTCTGCCCGATGCACCTTGTCGTTGATCACGTCATATTCGACCAGCAGCTTGGCGAAATGCGCATCCGCGGCCTTCAGCGCACTGATCTTCTGCGCTTCTGCCGGGAATTCCTCGTGCAGCGTGTGCGGGGTGTTCGACATGCCTGTCTCCTTCTTGACTGTCCACTGCAGCCTGCAAGGGCGGCGATCCGCTGACCTTGACCGGGATCAAACGCTTGAAGTTTCAGCGTTGCGACACCCGCCAATTCGGGTTGATCCACGGTTCGAGGTTCGAGGCGGGCAACGGTGCCCGCCCCAGGATATGATCCGCCGCCTTCTCGCCGGTCATGATCGAAGGCGCGTTCAGGTTGCCATTGGTCACCTGCGGGAAGATCGACGAATCGGCAACGCGCAGCCCTTCGACCCCGATCACCCGGCATTCCGGATCGACCACGGCCATCGGATCGCTCGCCCGCCCCATACGGGCGGTGCCGCAGGGGTGATAGGCGCTTTCCACATGCTCGCGCAGGAAGTCGTCCAGTTCGGTGTCGGTCCGAACCTGCGGACCCGGCTGCAGCTCGGCCTTGAGGAACGGCCGGAACGCCTCCTGAGCGAAAATCTCGCGCGTCAGCCGGATCGAGGTGCGGAAGTCCTCCCAGTCGTCGGGATGCGACATGTAGTTGAAGCGGATGACCGGAGCGTCCGTCGGATCGCCCGACCGCAAGGTGACCGATCCGCGCGACTTCGACCGCATCGGCCCGACATGCGCCTGGAACCCGTGGCCCGCTGCAACCGCCTTGCCGTCATAGCGCACGGCGATCGGCAGGAAGTGATACTGGATGTCGGGATATTCGACCCCGGCCTTCGAGCGTATGAAGGCGCAAGCCTCGAATTGGTTCGAGGCACCAAGGCCCTTGCCAGTGAAAAGCCACTGCGCACCGACCCAGGCTTTTCCCCATATATTCCAGTATTTATATAGGGTTATCGGCTGACTTGCCGAGAATTGCATGTAGATTTCCAGATGGTCCTGCAGGTTTGCACCGACACCGGGCCGGTCCGCCACCACTTCGATCCCATGCTCACGCAGATGCGCTGCTGGCCCGATGCCGGACAGCATCAGAAGCTTCGGCGAGTTGATCGAGGAGGCCGCCAGAATCACCTCGCGGCCGGCGCGAATCACCTGCCGCCCGGCGCGGGTGTCGACCTCGACCCCCACGGCACGCCGGCCCTCCAGCACCACCTTGCGGGCGAGTCCCCGCACAAGCTGCACATCGCCTCCCGCCATTGCGGGCTTGAGATACGCATTCGCCGCCGACCAGCGCCGCCCCTTGTGGATCGTCGCCTCGAAGGGCCCGAAGCCTTCCTGCTGCCTGCCGTTGTAGTCCTGCGTCACAGGGTATCCCGCTTGGCGCCCCGCCTCGATGAAGGTATCGAACAACGGGTTTTCTCGTGTTCCGCGCGAGACATGGAGCGGCCCGTCCGTCCCCCGGAACTCCGGCCCCGAGCCGCCGTGCGACGCTTCCATCCGCTTGAAATACGGCAGCACGTCCGCATAGGCCCAGCCGTCCGCCCCCATCTCGGCCCAGGTGTCGAAGTCCTTCGCATGGCCGCGGACATAGACCATCCCGTTGATCGACGACGACCCCCCGATCACCTTCCCCCGCGGCGTCGCCAGCACCCGTCCGCCCAGATGCGGCTCGGGTTCGGTCGCAAAGCCCCAGTCGTAGATCCCCATGTTCATCGGGTAGCTCAGGGCGCCCGGCATCTGGATGAACGGCCCGGCATCCGACCCGCCATGCTCGATCACCGTGACCCGCCTGCCGGCTTCGGCCAGCCGGTAGGCCAGCGCGCAGCCCGCCGATCCCGCACCGACGATCACATAATCCGCGTACATTTCAGGCCCCCCGCACCAGCTCGGCTTCCAGGTGCCGCAGGGCGAGAGCCACCGCCGCCGCACCATCCGGAGCACCCGACTTCAAGACTTCCCGCAGATAGAGCCCGTCGATCAGTGCACCCAGAGAGTCGGCGATCCCCGCGGCCCGGGCACCGGCCAGCGGCCGCAGGGCCGCCACCAGGTTCGACCGCAAGCGGCCCTGATAGACCGCAAGAAGCCGCTTCGCCTCGGGCACGGTCTGCGCCAGAACCCAGAAGTTCAGCCAGGCTCCCACGGCCTCGCGGCGGAAGTTGCCGGGGCTGAACGAGGCGCGCAGGATTGCCCGGATCCGGCCCTCCGGCCCCTCG
Source organism: Rhodobacterales bacterium 32-66-9 (assembly GCA_002280405.1). Lineage (GTDB taxonomy): Bacteria > Pseudomonadota > Alphaproteobacteria > Rhodobacterales > Rhodobacteraceae > Tabrizicola. The sequence continues at coordinate 12,043 of NCDY01000033.1, forward strand.
GCCGCTGCCAGGGCACCCCGCACCTCCGCCCCGTACAACGTCATGATGTGGCGCATCGCGGCCAGGAACATCTCTTCCTTCGACCCGAAATAGTGATGCGCCAGTGCGCTGGACATCCCCGCCCGCCGGGCGATCTGGCTTACGGTCACGTCCAACGAGCCAACCCTGCCGATCTCGACAATCGTGGCTTTTACCAGCGCGGCCTTGCGGATAGGCTCCATCCCAAGCTTCGGCATGTCGGTGTGACCCCAAAAAAGTCTTGCCAAACCGAAGTAGGGCGAAGTTTATTGACTCGTCAATCAACAAAAAATGGGGAGCCTGCATGTCCATCCGTTCCACCCTTCTGACCACCGCGGTCACCTTCGCGCTGGCCGGTTCGGCCTTTGCCCAAGAGGCCTGCAACAAGATCGTCTTCTCCGATGTCGGCTGGACCGACATCACCGCCACCACCGCCGCCACGACGCTGGTGCTGGAGGCATTGGGCTATCAGACCGAGACCAAGGTCCTGTCCGTCCCCGTCACCTACACCGGCCTCGCCGGCGGGGATATCGACGTGTTCCTCGGCAACTGGATGCCGACGATGGAGGCCGACATCGCCCCCTACCGCGACGCGGGCAAGGTGGAAACCGTCCGCACCAACCTTGAGGGTGCCAAATACACGCTGGCCACCAACGAAGCCGGGGCCGCGCTTGGCATCAAGGATTTCAAGGACATCGCCGCGCAGAAGGACGCGCTTGAAGGCAAGATCTTCGGGATCGAGCCCGGCAATGACGGCAACCGCCTGATCCTTGACATGATCGCCTCCGGCCCCTTCGGCCTCGACGGCTTCGAAGTCGTCGAATCCTCGGAACAGGGCATGCTGGCCGAAGTCGCCAAGCGCACCGACGCGGGCAAGCCCATCGTCTTCCTCGGCTGGGAACCCCATCCGATGAACGCCAACTTCAAGCTGACCTACCTTACCGGGGGCGACGACTACTTCGGCCCGAACCTCGGCGGTGCCGTGGTCAATACCAATGTCCGCGCAGGTTATGTTGCTGAATGCCCGAACACCGGCAAGCTCTTGCAGAACCTTGTCTTCTCGCTGCCGATGGAAAACGAGATCATGGGCAAAATCCTGAATGACGGCGAAGATCCGCGCGATGCCGCCAAGGCCTGGCTCACTGCCAACCCGGACGCCTGGAAGCCCTGGCTGGACGGCGTGACCACCTTGGATGGCGGCGACGCCCTGGCCGCGGTCGAGGCCGCGCTGCAGTAACCGAGACACGGCCCCGGGAGCCAACCCGGGGCCGCTTTCATGCTGACCTGGCAACGTTTCGGGGGGACGGGGATGGACTGGCTGACGGAGTACAAGATCCCGGTCGGCAAGGTGGCGAAGTCCATCTTCGACTGGATGAAGGACAACCTCTCGCCGCTCTTCGACGCGATTTCCGCAGTCATGGACGCGATGATCGCGGGTATCCTCTGGCTGCTGCAGACCCCTCACCCGCTTGTTGTAATCGCGCTTTTTGTCGCGCTTACCTGGTACCTGCAACGCAGTTGGAAGGTCTGCCTCGGCGTCCTTCTGGGCTTTCTCTTCATCCTGAACCAGGGCTATTGGGAAGAGACCACCGAGAGCCTGACCCTGATCCTGTCAGCCTGCGTCGTCTGCATGGGGCTGGGCGTGCCGATCGGCATCGCCAGCGCCCACCGGCCCAGGCTTTACACCGCGCTGGTCCCGATCCTTGACCTGATGCAGACCCTGCCGACCTTCGTCTACCTGATTCCGGCCATCGTCTTCTTCGGCCTTGGCATGGTGCCCGGCCTGATCGCCACGGTGATCTTCGTCCTGCCCGCGCCGATCCGTCTGACCCATCTTGGCGTCTCCTCCACCCCCACCGCGCTTCTGGAGGCCGCAACCGCCTTTGGCGCGACGCCCAGACAGCGCCTCTGGAAGGTGGAACTGCCCTGGGCGATGCCGCAGATCATGGCGGGCCTCAACCAGACCATCATGCTATCGCTGTCGATGGTGGTGATCGCGGCCCTGGTCGGTGCGAACGGCCTTGGCGTGCCGGTCGTGCGGGCGCTGAACTCGGTCAACGCCGCGCTCGGCTTCGAATCGGGCTTCATCATCGTGGTGGTGGCGATCCTTCTCGACCGCATGCTGAGGGTGTCAAGATGAGCGTTTCCGAAGCACGCGCCGCCGTCGAGTTCGACCGCGTTTCCATCGTCTTCGGCGACCGTCCGGCCAGTGCCCTGCCGCTGATGGACGCAGGCAAGACCCGTTCGGAGGTGCAGCAGGCCTGCGGCCAGATCTTGGGCGTCCACGACTGCTCTCTGACCGTGGCCGAGGGTGAAATCCTTGTTCTCATGGGGCTATCCGGCTCGGGCAAGTCCACCCTCCTGCGCGGGGTCAACGCGCTGAACCCGGTGGTCCGGGGCGAAGTGCGGGTGCTTGACGGCAACCGGATGGTCTCGGTCACCAAAGCGGACCCGGAAACCCTGCGTCGGCTGCGCGCGACCCGGATCGCGATGGTGTTCCAGCAGTTCGGCCTTCTGCCGTGGCGCACGGTGCGCGAAAACGTGGGGCTCGGGCTCGAGCTTGCGGGCATGTCGCCCGAGGCCCGCAGGCCCAAGGTCGATGCCCAGCTTGAGTTGGTGAACCTGACCCAATGGGCCGACCGCAAGGTGGGCGACCTTTCGGGAGGCATGCAACAGCGCGTGGGCCTTGCCCGTGCCTTTGTCACCGACGCGCCGATCCTTCTGATGGACGAGCCCTTCTCGGCGCTCGATCCCCTGATCCGGACCAAGCTGCAGGACGAGCTTCTGGACCTCCAGCGCAAGCTGAAGCGCACCATCGTCTTCGTCAGCCATGACCTCGACGAGGCGTTCAAGATCGGCAACCGCATCGCGCTGATGGAAGGGGGCCGGATCGTGCAGTGCGGCACCGCGCGCGAGATCATCGCCAATCCGGTCAGCGAATATGTGGCCGATTTCGTCGCGCACATGAACCCGCTGGGCGTGCTGACCGCGCGCGACGTGATGGAACAGGGCGCGGCCTCGGCCTCTGCGCATGAGCTTCCCGCAGAGACCCCGGTCAAGGACATCATGGACCTGATGTCGAAGGGCGTGGCCGAACTGGTGGTGACAGAGAACGGCCGCAACCTGGGGATGATCCGCACGGCGGGTCTGATGGCAAAGCTGATCAATCCGCGCGGTTAAGATCTTGAATTTCAAGTAACATTCTCGCCATAATCCTTACTCGGGGAATTTGGCCCGGGACCGCCCGGCGTGATTGGCTCGTGCCGTGGCACCTGTCTTGCAGGACAACCTCACCTCGCGCCTGCCCACTCCCCTCGCGGGGGATTGAGGCGAGTGGATGGCAGCCTGCCAGGCAGGTCAGAAATCCTGACGTCCGTGCGCAAGCCATCGCCCGCAACAATTTCTGGGCGACCGCCCACCACGGCTCTCACCCCTTTGTGGCGACCTTCCTCTTCGGTGCAGCCTTTTTTGCCGCAGCCTTTCCCACCGGGGCCTTCCTGTCCGCGGCAGCCTTCGGAGCAGTCGACTTCTTCGGTGCAGCCGTCTTCCTTCCCCCCGACTTCCCCGCCTTCTCGGTGATCAGGACCAACGCCTCTTCCAGCGTGATCGCCTCCGGTTCCACCCCTTTCGGCAAGGTCGCATTGACCTTGTCCCACTTTACATAGGGCCCGTATTTGCCCGGCATCACCTGGACCTCACCTCCCGCCGGATGCGCCCCAAGCGACCTCAGCGGCCCCGCAGAAGCCGCCCGCCCGGCACCCCGTTGCGCCTTCTGGGCCAGTACCTCGACCGCCCGGTTCATCCCGATCGTGAAGACCTCCTCCACCTCCGGGATGTTCGCGTAGACTGACCCATGCTTGACATATGGCCCGAAGCGCCCGATCCCCGCCTCGATCATGACGCCATCGTCCGGATGCTTGCCCACCTCGCGTGGAAGCGAAAGCAATGCCAGCGCACGATCGAGGGTCAGCCCGTCCGCGGACCATCCCTTTGGCAGGCTGGCGCGGTCCGGCTTCGGATTCGCCTCAGTGGCGTCGCCGCGCTGGACGTAGGGTCCGAACCGGCCCGCGCGCAGACTGATCTCGACCCCCTGGTCGTCCTGGCCAAGGATGCGGCCATCCGACGCGACCGATTCGGCATCCCCTGCAAGCGGGCGCGTGTAGCGGCAGTCTGGATAGTTGCCGCAGCCGATGAAAGCCCCGCCCGACCGCGCCGTCTTCAGGTGCAACCGCCCCGACCCGCAAGTCGGGCAGACCCTCGGGTCGCCGCCATCAGCGCGGGCCGGATAAAGGTGTGGCGCCAGAAAGTCATCCAGCTTTTCCAGCACTTCTCCGATCCGAAGATCCGCCGTCTGGGCCACCGCCGCGCTGTAAAGTCGTATTCGACGTATCGGTGAAAGAAGTTCGACAGGAAGGCCGTCACCAGCCGTCCCTTGTCTTCCGGGAACAGCCGGTTCTTGTCCTTCCGCACATACTCGCGGTCGACAAGCGTGGTCAGGATCGAGGCGTAGGTAGACGGGCGGCCGATCCCCAACTCCTCCATCCGCTTGACCAGCGTCGCCTCGGTATAGCGGGGTGGGGGCTGGGTGAAATGCTGGTCGGGGGTGACCGCACCCTTGGCCAAAGCCTCGCCCTGCATCACCTGCGGCAGGCGGCCTTCGTCTTCATCCTCATCATCCCGGCCTTGGTCATAGACCTTGAGATAACCATCGAAAAGCACCACTTGCCCGTTCGCGCGGAACCCGACCTGCCCGTCCGGCGAGACCACGTCGACCGCCGTCCGTTCCATGCGCGCCGCGGACATCTGGGAGGCAATCGTGCGCTTCCAGATCAGATCGTAGAGCTTGCGCTGATCGTCCTCGACCCGGATCTTGTCGGGTCCGAGACCCATGTCGGTCGGGCGAATGCATTCATGTGCTTCCTGAGCATTCTTCGCCTTATTCTTGTACATGCGGGGAGAATCCGGAACATACGGCTCTCCGAAGCGCCGCTTGATCTCGTCGCGGGCGGCCATCACGGCCTCGGGGGCCATGTCGATGCCGTCGGTGCGCATGTAGGTGATGTGCCCGGCCTCATACAGGCGCTGGGCGGCGTTCATGCACTGCTTGGCGCCCATGCCGTATTTTCGGCTGGCCTCCTGCTGCAGGGTCGAGGTCATGAAGGGCGGCCAGGGGTTGCGGGTCGCGGGTTTGGATTCTACCGCCAGAACCTTGAAATCGCGCGATCTTGCGGCCTGTACAGCAAGCTCGGCTGCAGTGGCGGTGGGGATGTCGAACTTTTGCAGCAGCTTCCCGCCGAGGGTG
>NCDY01000173.1 GCA_002280405.1 Rhodobacterales bacterium 32-66-9
AAAGGGGTTGATCGTGGTCAGGGCGGGGACGGAGACCTCGGCGATCTCGTAGTCGCCGAAGCCAGCGATCCAGATGTCCCCGGGCACGCTGATCCCGCGGCGCTGGCACTCGGTCAGCGCGCCGAAGGCCGACAGGTCCGACACGCAGATCACTGCCTCCGTGTCCGGCAGGCTGTCCAGCAGCCGCCCCATTGCATCCGCCCCTTCGCGCATCGAAATCGGCGGCGCGCCCGCGTCGATCAGGCGGCTTGCATCCAGCCCCTGCGCCCGCATCGCCGCGACAAAGCCTTCGCGCCGGTCGGTGCCCCGCGTGTCCCGGTCGGCATCGCCGCCGACGAAGGCAATGCGGGTCACGCCCTTTGCCACGAAATGATCGACCATCCCGCGCACGGCACCGGCGTTGGAAAAGCCCACCACATGCCCGATGGGCGCTTCGGGCAGGTCCCAGGTCTCGACCACCGGAATCCCCGCGTTCTCCAAGAGCCGCCGGCTGCGCGGCGTGTGCTTGCCCCCGGTGACCACGATGGCCTCGGGCCTCCGGCGCAGCAGCTGTTCGACCAGCCGCTCCTCCTCGTGGATGTCATAGTCGGTATAGCCCAGCAGGATCTGCAGGCCCCGATCCTTCAGCCCCTCGGTCAGGCCGCGCAGGGTCTCGGCGAAGTTCGCGTTGTTGATCGACGGGATCGTCACCGCCACGAAATCCGTCCGTTGCGACCGCAAGCTGGAGGCCGCGCTGTCGAAGACATAGCCGATATCTTCGGCGGCTTTCAGGATCGCCTCGCGCGTCGCCTCGGAAACCGAAGTGTCCCGCTTGAAGGCCCGACTGACCGTCATGGGAGAGACCCCGGCGATCCGGGCCACATCGGCCATGGTCGGGGCTTTGCGGGCTTGGGTCATGTGGGTGCGAAGCTATGGGCCGTCGTGACGTGGTGATGGATGCGCCCGGTGAAGTGCCGCACCAGCACTCCTTCCGTCGCCGCGCGCCCCTCCTTGCGGATCGGGTGGGCGAGGAACGCCTCGACCGTCGCCATGTCCGGCCAGTCGATGGCCAGGATCAAGGGGTACTCCGGCGCGCCCGCGTCGCGGTCCTCGGCGAAAGTGACGTGGATCGCCAAGGCCCCCGGAAAGCGCTGCCAGACCGGCAGCATCTCGGCCAGCACGTCGCGGCGAAAGGCTTCGGTGTGGCCCTCGTGCAGAGACCCCTCGAACAGGGCATAGCGGGTGATCATTGGCTCAGGTCCTTTCGCGGCCCTTTGAAAAATTCCATCAACGCCGCCTGATCCTCGCCGCCAAGCCCCGCCGCCGTCAGCATCCGGTGCACCTCGGCGCAAAGCGCGGTCAGCGGCATCGCCGTATGGGTCAGCCGCGCAAGGTCGGCGGCACCGTTCAGGTCCTTGACCATGTTGTCGATCCGCCCCGTCCGCCGGTAATCCCGCGCGGCCATCCGGGGCATGTATTCCTGCAGGATCGCGCTGTCGGCGCGGCCTCCTTGCAGCGCCTTCGGGATCATCTGCGCATCCACCCCCGCCGCCTCGGCCAGGGCCGTCGCCTCGGCCACGGCGAGGAACCCCAGCCCGCAAAGGACCTGGTTGATCAGCTTGGTCGTCTGCCCCGCCCCGGGTCCGCCCATCCGCGTCTGGTTCGACGCCACCCCGGCCAGCACCGCCTGAGCCTCGGCGACATCCGCCTCCGCGCCGCCCTGCATCAGCGTCAACTCCCCCGTCGCGGCCTTCGGTATGCCGCCGGACAGGGGGCTGTCCACCCAACGCAGACCCTTCTCCGCTGCCTCGGCCGCCAGAGCCTTGGTCGCCTCCGGGTCGATCGAGGACATGTCGATCACCAGCGTCCCCTGCGCCGCGCCTTCCGCCACGCCGCCCGGCCCGAAGACCGCCGCGCGAACGATCCGTGGGGCGTTCAGCGACAGGATCACCGCCCGCGCCGCCCTTGCCGCCTCCGCCGCCGAAGGAGCGGCCACGGCCCCGGCTGCCACGAGTGCCGCGACCTTGGCGGGGGCCGGATCGAAGACCGACAGCCGTGCGCCGGTCGCCACCAGCCGCGCTCCGATGGCACCACCCATGGCGCCCGCCCCCCCCGCGCCGCCTCTGCCGCCGATGGCGCCGCCACCGCCCCAAGGTCCACCAGTGCCGCAACCTTCACCGGGTCCGGATCGAAGACCGACAGCCGCGCGCCGGTCGCCACCAGCCGCGCGCCGATGGCACCACCCATGGCACCGGCACCGATCAGGGCAATGGGTTGGGTCATGACGTTGCTCCAGTCAAGTCGGCCGCAATAGCCTCCACGATCGCACCCAGCGGTTGGTCGATATCCACGGTCACTGCCTCCTCCGGCCCCGGAGCCTCCAGCGCTGCGAACTGGCTGTCGAGGAGGGACGTCGGCATGTAGTGCCCCGTCCGCGCCGCCATTCGCGCCATGATGACCTCGCGGCTGCCCGCCAGATGGACGAAGCGCAGCGGCCCACCCGCACCCGCCCGGATGCGGTCCCGATAGACCCGTCTCAGCGCCGAACAGCCGACGATCACCGGGGCCTCCGTCGCCAGAACCGCCGCCACCCGGTCCAGCCAGGGCCAGCGGTCGTCGTCGGTCAACGGTATCCCCGCCCGCATCTTCTCCACCGCTGCCGGGTTGTGCAGATCATCCCCGTCCCGATACGGAATGCCCAGCCGGGCTGACAGCCCTTCGCCCACCGACGATTTCCCGCACCCCGCGACCCCCATGATCACCACCCGCAGCGTCATAGCGAGGCCGTGATCCCGCCATCGACATAGAGGATATGGCCGTTGACGAAGCTGGCCGCATCGGACGCAAGGAAGATGCAGGCCCCCTGCAACTCCTCCACCTTTCCCCAGCGTCCCGCCGGGGTCCGCTTCTCCAGCCAGGCGCTAAACGCTGCGTCCGCCACCAGTGCGGCGTTCAGGGGCGTGTCGAAATACCCCGGCGCAATCGCGTTGCACTGCAGCCCATGCTTCGCCCAGTCCGTCGCCATGCCCTTGGTCAGGTTCCCGACCGCCCCCTTCGTCGCCGTGTAGGGCGCGATGGACGGTCGCGCCAAAGCCGTCTGCACCGAGGCGATGTTGATGATCTTCCCCCGCCCCCGCGCGATCATGTGGCGGGCGACGGCCTGCCCGACGTGGAACACCGATGCGATGTTGGTCTGCAACAGGCGCTCGAACGCCTCGGCGGGGAAGTCCTCCAGCGGCGCGCGGTGCTGCATCCCGGCGTTGTTCACCAGGATGTCGATGGGGTTTCGCCGCCAGCCCCTCGGCCAGCGCAAAGCCGATGCCCTGCGATGAACCCGTGATCAGCGCCCGCTTTCCGGTCAGGTCGAACAGCCGGTGTCCCATGCGTCACTCCGCTTCACTTCGCTCTCGACAAGCGCGTTTCGACTCGTTTATGTTATCGATAACACAAGCTGTCAAGCGCAGACGAGGGGAACCATGGCCAAACCGCATGTCCTGCAAGTCGGGCCATATCCCGAATGGGACCAGACCCCCCTAGACGCCGCCTTCACCATCCACCGCTGGTGGGAGGCTGCCGACAAGGATGCCTTCCTCGCCAAGGTCGGCCCGGACATCCGCGCCATCGCCACGCGCGGCGATCTTGGGGCGTCGGAGGCGATGATCGCCGCCTGCCCCAGGCTGGAGATGATCAGCGTCTTCGGCGTCGGATACGACTCCGTCCACCTGCCCTCCTGCCGCGCGCGCGGGATCACGGTCAGCAATACCCCCGATGTCCTGACCGACGACGTCGCTGACCTGGCCGTAGCGATGCTGCTGTCCTTGGTGCGCCAGGTCGGCCCGGCCGAGGCCTGGGTCCGCTCCGGCGACTGGGCGGCCAAGGGGGTTCCCCCGCTGACCCGCAAGGTTACCGGCACGCGGGCGGGCATCCTCGGCCTTGGCAGGATCGGCGCGGCGATCGGCCGCCGCCTGCAGGGCTTCGGCATGGATATCTCCTATTCCGCCCGCAGCCCCAAGCCCGACGCGGAGGTCTGGACCTACATCCCCGATGCCGTGGCCTTGGCAGAACGGTCCGACCACCTTTTCATTGCCCTCGCCGCGACCCCCGAAACCCGCCATATCGTCAACGCCCGCGTCTTGCAGGCGCTTGGCCCCGAGGGCACGCTGATCAACATCAGCCGCGCCGCGAACGTGGACGAAACCGCGCTTCTGGACGCGCTGGAAACCGGCCAGATCGCCGGGGCGGCGCTGGACGTGTTCGAGGGCGAGCCCAACCTCAACCCCCGTTTCCTGACGGCGCCGAACATCCTTCTCCAGCCGCACCACGGCTCGGGCACCATCGAGACGCGCAAGGCGATGGGCAAACTCATGCGCGACAACCTGACCGCGCATTTCGCGGGCCAGCCCCTGCTGACCCCGGTGCCGCTGTGAAGGCCCCCCAATGAAAGCCATCGTCATCCACGCCGCCCGCGACCTGCGGATCGAGGACCGCCCCGAAGACCCTGTGCTTCCCGGCCAGTTGCGCCTGCGCCTCGCCACGGGGGGCGTCTGCGGCTCGGACCTGCACTACTACAACCATGGCGGCTTCGGGGCGGTGCGGCTGAAGGAACCGATGATCCTCGGCCACGAGGTTTCGGCCCATGTCGAAGACCCCGGCACAACCGGCTTCGCCAGGGGCCAGCTTGTCGCAGTCTCCCCCAGCCGCCCCTGCGGGGCCTGCAAGTTCTGCCTTGAAGGCCTGGCCAACCAGTGCCTGAACATGCGCTTTTACGGCAGCGCCATGCCTTTCCCGCACATCCAGGGCGCCTTCCGCGAGGTGCTGGTGGCCGACGCCAGCCAGTGCGTCGACGCCACCGGCCTGACGGCGGGAGAGGCGGCGATGGCCGAACCCCTTGCCGTCACGCTCCACGCCACCCGAAGGGCCGGGGACATGCTGGGGAAAAGCGTCCTCGTCACCGGCTGCGGGCCGATCGGCACCCTTGCCATCCTCGCCGCCCGCAGGGCAGGGGCAGCCGAGATCGTCGCGACCGACCTCTCCGACTTCACTCTGTCGCTTGCCGCCAAGGTCGGGGCCGACCGCGTGATCAACACCGCCAGGGAACCCGACGCGCTGGCCGCCTACAGCGCCGACAAGGGGCATTTCGACGTCCTTTACGAATGCACCGGCGTCGCTGCGGCGCTGGCCGGGGGCATCGCCGCCCTGCGCCCGCGCGGGGTGATCCTGCAACTGGGCCTTGGCGGGGACATGACCTTGCCGATGATGGCGATCACTGCCAAGGAACTGGACCTGCGCGGCTCCTTCCGCTTCCATCCAGAATTCGCCGTGGGTGTTGGCCTGATGCAGAAAGGTCTGGTCGACGTGAAACCGCTGATCACCCACACCGTGCCGCTTGCCCAGGCCGAGGACGCGTTCCGCCTGGCCTCGGACCGGACCCAGGCGATGAAAGCGCAGATCGTGTTCGTCGATTGACCGCGTTTCGGTTTGACCCCGGGGCCGCAGTCGCCGACAACGGACCGCAAGGAGATGCCCGATGTCCTGCTTCGACGTCCATGACCCGGTCTTCGCGACCTATGTCCTGCACAATGCCCCGGTCAAGCGCCTGGCCACGGGCTTTGACTGGGCCGAGGGGCCGGTCTGGTTCGGCGATCAGGGCTGTCTTCTCTTCTCGGACATTCCGAACAACCGCATCCTGCGCTGGAGCGAGGAGGGCCTGACCACCTTCCGCCAGCCCGCCAATTACAGCAACGGTCACACCCGCGATGGCCAGGGCCGCCTGATATCTTGCGAACACGGGCTGCGCCGCGTCACCCGCACCGAATGGGACGGCACGATCACGGTCATCGCCGACGGCTATCAGGACAAGCCGCTGAACAGCCCCAACGATGTCGTGGTGGCCAGCGATGGGGCCATCTGGTTCACGGACCCGCATTACGGGATCATGACCGACTACGAAGGCTTCAAAGCCCCGCAGGAACTGCCCTGCCAGGTCTACCGCGTCGATCCCTCGGGCACCGTCGAGGCGGTCATCACCGACATAGCCTGCCCCAACGGTCTCGCGTTCAGCCCCGACGAGAGCCTCCTCTACGTCGCCGACACCGGGCGGATGTTCAGTGCCGACCCACAGCACATCAAGGTCTTCGACATGCTCGGCGGACGCCCGGCCAACGGACGCGTCTT